>JAEENR010000225.1 GCA_016283885.1 Verrucomicrobiota bacterium | reverse complement strand
AAGGGGTTGCGTATGAAACATAAATAGTTATCCATTTACGCAACCCCATACGGGGTTGAAATGAATGTGTATCCGTTACCCCGGGTAGAATGCTACGCATTCAACCCGGGGCTGTGTGACGATACCCTCTCCGAGGGTATTCAGTCAGAATCCCTGCGGGATTTTCACCCGTAGAGACGGCCGATCCGGTCGTCTCAGCCGCGCGGGTCGCGCGGCTCTACACATCACCCCTACGGGGTTTCAGAATGGATCCCTGCCTGTAATCCGGTCATCCCTTCGGGATTTTATAATGAGACGCGCGGGTCGCGCGGCTCTACAGGAAAATATGTTACTGACGATGAAATATCGCGCCGGCAGGAATATCATTCCAATGGTTCTTTTTTTGTGGTAAGGTCATTCGTATGATGACGATCGCGATCGGTCTGCTGATCCCGCTGCTGGGTACGATGCTCGGCTCGGCGTTCGTATTCCTGATGAACCGGGATATGTCGCCGCGGCTGAGGAAATCACTGCTGGGGTTCGCGTCGGGAGTGATGGTGGCGGCCGGAGTGTGGTCGCTGATCATCCCCGCGATGGAGATGGGAGCCGGCAAAGGAGCGTGGTCGGTGGTCCCGGCCGCCGCCGGATTCCTGCTGGGGATCGGGTTCCTGCTGCTGGTAGATGATCTGACCCCTCACCTGCATTCCGCGAGCAGCCAGCCCGAAGGTCCCCGCTCGCGCCTGTCGCGCACGGCGATGCTGGCTCTGGCGGTGACGATCCACAATCTGCCGGAGGGCATGGCGGTGGGCGTGGTCTTTGCCGGAGTGGAACAGGGGGCATCCGGTATCTCTGCGGCCGGAGCGATAGCGGTCTCGCTGGGCATCGCCATCCAGAACATTCCGGAAGGAGCGATCATCTCGATGCCGATGCGTGCCGAGGGGAATTCGCGGCGCAAGTCGTTCCTGATCGGCAGCCTGAGCGGTGTGGTGGAGCCGATCGGCGGTCTGGTGGTGATCCTGCTGGCCGGGCTGATCATGCCGGTCCTGCCCTATATGCTGGCCTTTGCCGCCGGAGCCATGTTCTATGTGGTGATCGAGGAGCTGATCCCGGAAGCCTCATCGGGGCAGCACAGCAACTGGAGCACGATCGGTTTCGGCATCGGGTTCGTGCTGATGATGGTGCTGGACGTGGTGATGGGGTAACCGACAAACGATTTTCTCCGCTTTTCTTTTTTCATGCAGCTTAAAAAACAGAGCTATTGCATCCATTTTATCAAAAAAAAATAAAATATTTGATAATAAGAAGTATTTTGTTTAAATTTGGGATGTAAATGCAAAGCGCATATTACAAAAAAACAACCTGAACTTACAAAGATTATGACTTATAAAGTAATTGACATCGAGGGTGTTGGCGAAGTTTACGCCGAGAAACTGATCGCAGTTGGCATCAATACGGACGCAGATCTGCTGAAGCAATGCGCCAAGCCGGCAGGCCGCAAAGAGCTGGAAGAAAAGACAGGCATCAGCGGAAAGCTGATCCTTAAATGGGCCAACCACTGCGACCTGTATCGTATCAACGGTGTAGGACCTCAGTTTGCAGAACTTCTGGAGGCCAGCGGTGTGGATACCGTGAAAGAGTTGAAGCACAGAGTGGCAGAAAACCTGCAGAAGAAGCTGGAAGAAGTGAACGCGGCGAAGAACCTGACCAATCGCGTACCTGCCGTTGTAGAGGTACAGAAAATGATCGACCAGGCCAAAGAGCTGCCTGCTGTCATGGAATACTAAAACCTCTTGTCCGCCCCACCCCCTAAGACGGGAACTGGCGTCAACGATTTCGACGGTTCTGCGTTATGTGGAACCGTTGATTTTTTATAATCATACACTTGATACTATCTCCGAAAATCGGACTATCCATCCCCTGTCAAAGTGGATATGGCAATGTATAAATTGCTGAAGCACTGGGGGCTGGACGTGGTGATGGGAGAACTTACAAACGATTTTTATGAAAAAGATATTCATTCTCACAGCACTGACATCCCTTCTGGCAGGATGCGGCGGCGAGCTGACGGTGGATAACTCCACGGTGAAAGAGCTGGACCTGGACCGCTATCTGGGCAGCTGGTATGAGATCGCGCGGTTCGACCACCGGTTCGAGCGCGGCATGGAACAGACGAAAGCCAGCTACCGTCTGCGGAACGACGGAAAGATAGACGTTCTGAACACCGGCATCAAAGACGGCAAACCCAAGACCGCCAACGGCAAGGCCAAACTGACCGATACCCCCGCGCTGCTGCGGGTGTCGTTCTTTGGCCCCTTCTACGCGGATTACCGGGTAATGATGCTGGACAAAGATTATCAATACGCACTGATCGGCAGCGGCAGTGACAACTATTTGTGGATACTGGCCCGCGAGCCGCAGCTTACTGATGAAGTCAAAAACACGATCCTGAACGAAGCCCGGCGGCGCGGCTACGATACCGGCAAACTGATCTGGGTCAAACAGGATCCGCTGCCTTAAAAATCATGAATCAACCCACAATGAAAAGACGAGAATTTATACGCAAATCAGCTCTTACAGGTATGGCGGGGATCGGTGCCGCGGCGCTGGCCATGCGGTCGTATGCCGAGCCTGAGGAGAAAACCCACGATACGAGACTCAATGTGCTGGACTTTGGCGCCAAGGGAGACGGAAAGACATCCGACACCGATGCCATCCAGAAAGCGCTGGACGCTGCCGGAAAGATCAACGGGACCGTCTATTTCCCGGCGGGCATCTACCGGTGCCATGGATTGAAAGTGCCGGCTTATGTCACCCTGCTGGGCGATCCCTGCTGGATCTACCATTGCGAGAAACGCGGTGCGGTGCTGGAGCTGGACAGCCGGGATACGGACTGTCTGCTCGACATCACAGGCGCTTTCGCGGCCAGGATCCGGGGAATGGTGCTGTGCGGCATTCCCGACGCCGAGAAGCCAATCCACGGGATCTATCTGAACAACAAAGAGAAATGGAGTCCGAAGGAAGACACGATCGTCATTGACGACACCAAGGTGATGAACTTCTCCGGACACGGAGCCTTCTTCCGCCGGGTGTGGCTGTTCATTGTGCGCCACAGCCAGTTCATGTCGAACAAGGGCGACGGCATCCGTCTGCTGGGATGGGACGGATTTGTCACGGACAATCAATTCTCCGGCAACGGCGGCAACGGCTTCGGATGCGATGATGTGGGCGCTACGGTGATGTTCACGGCAAACCGGGTGGAATGGAATCGCGGATACGGACTTTTCATTCATGGCGGCGACGATTGGAACGTGACGGGCAACTCTTTCGACCGGAATCATGGAGCCGGACTCTATGCGCTGAAGGCTCAGGCGGTCACCGTCACAGGCAATGTCTTCCGCCGGTGCGGAAAAGATTCCAGCTACCTGTCCGAAGGCGAACGCTCATGCCAGGTCCGGCTGGAAGACTGCCACGGCATTTCCATGACGGGCAACACCTGTCTGGCCGGGCAGGACGATGGCGGCAAAGGTCTGTTCACTCCGCAAGTGGGATTCATCGTAAAGAAAATGTCGCACTCGGTCATCATGGGCAATACTCTGTGGAACGGTTATATGAACGAGATGGTCATTGATCAGGGCGAGCATGGCAAAGACTTTATCCTGAAAGATAATGTCGGCTGCGCAAAGAAGGTCTGATGTAAAATCTGAAAATAACAAAAACCTTATTTTATGAGTATTACAAGACTTATAAAGATTATCGTTTGTACAGTTGTTTCAGTATTTGCTGCTGGTGCACTTCTTATTATTGGAACGGTTATTTTGGGGCCAATTATTTCCGGATCAAAACCTGCTACCAGTCATTTTCAAAAAATAGTAATAGATCCCCTTCCAACATCATTGACTAATTTGGTAATGAATTGGTAATGAAACGCAGCTCAGGAGGAATGGGAGACTGGCGTGTAAGGTTTTTATTCCAAGTTGCGCCAGATGATTTCAATAGAAT
>JAEENR010000224.1 GCA_016283885.1 Verrucomicrobiota bacterium | reverse complement strand
ATAGACCTTCTGGTACATATCCGCCAGTTTCCGCGAGAAGTGTTCCGCGGATTCTGCGTCGCGTATCTCTTCGGCCGGGGTCAGATAAAGTGTCGTTAAAATGCCCCGGTTCAGCGGAATCAAGTGCGGAGTGAACTGCATGGTCACCTTTGTTCCAGCGGCAATGGAAAGCTCCTGCTCGATCTCGGAAAGATGACGGTGCTTGGGCAGACCGTAAGGCCGCGCGCTTTCGTTGCATTCGCAGTAGATATAGCCCAGATCCGCCTTGCGTCCGGCACCGGTCACGCCGCTCAGACTGTCGGCGATGATGCCTTCGGGACGGATAAGCCCGGCCCTCAGCAGCGGCAGGGTCGGCACCAGGATGCTTGTGGGGTAACAACCCGCGCAGGCCACCAGACCGGCGCCCTTGAGTTTCTCGCGGTAGGTTTCCGGCTGTCCGTAAACGGCTTGTGCCAGCAGTTCCGGCGCGGGATGCGTCTTGCCGTAAAACTCTTCATAAACGGCGGCCGATCTTAAGCGGAAATCCGCGCTCAGATCCAGCACCCGACGGCCGGCCTTCAGCAAAGGCACCGCCAGTTCCGCCGCTACCCCGTGAGGCAAAGCCAGAAAGACATACTCCGCCAGTTTGGCCAATTCCGCCGCGTCCGGCAGAATAAAGGGTATCGTCTGGGCTGCCCGGTAATGGGCAAATTTAGGAAACACCTCCGCCAGAGTCTTGCCCGCGTATTGGCGGGAAGTGACGGCCACAATCTCAGCTTCGGGATGGCGCAGCAGGAGCCTGACCAGCTCCTCGCCCGAATAACCCGACGCGCCTGCTATCGCTACTTTTGTCATATACGATCACGGTTTTCAGAAAAACCGTCTCCGATTATCCTTCAACTTCGTTCTAAAAGCGATATTTTAGTGAAAGATCTCTTTATTGGTCATGACGAATGCCATCCGCCAGGCCACGACCAGGGTCAGCGCCGTCAGTCCCCAGATGATCGCGACCGCCTTTTTCTGGGACCAGCCGATCCGCGTCAGACGGTGCGAAATGTGATTGGTGTCGCCGATATAGACCGGCTTGCGGTTCTTCAAACGGATGATCATCACCGAGATAAGATCATACAGCGGAACCAGTAAAAGCATCATCACGGGAAGCAGCCGCGTCCACGGGCTGTGTTCGGTGCTAAGCGCTGTCTGCATCAGTCCCCGGCCCGCGATCACGGAACTGAGCGCCACCCAGTAGCCGACCCAGTGACTGCCGGAATTGCCCAGAAACGCCTCAGCTTTGGGATAATTGAACGGGAGAAACCCCAGCAGTCCGCCGAGGCAGACCGGCAAGACGACCAGCAAACTGGAAGCACCCGCGTCCACCGTCTTGGAAAAGAGTGACAATCCCCAGAACCCGAACAGCAAAACGATCCCCAGACCGCAGCAGAGTCCGTTCATGTTGTCCAGGAAATTGAGCGCGTTCAGCACGATGCCGAACCAGAGCGCCGTCACCAGCACATTCATCCAGGCTTGTTCAAACAACGGGAACCGCACCCAGCAGCACATAATCAGGACCAAAACGAGCTGGCTCAGGAACTTCTTTCCGGGCTTCAGGTCTTTGATGTCGTCCACCAGCCCCAGAATGAAAAAAGCGATCCCGCCCGTCAAAGACGCGCTCAGGAAAAAGGGAAAGCTCTGCATATCCACAGGGTCATTCCCGTGCTTAAAGCTCAGCAGTCCGGCAAAAAGCACACAGCTGGCCGCCATCGCGGTCAGACCTCCGGCCATCGAGACCGGTTCCTGATGGATCTTGCGCGGGCCCGGCTTGTCCACCAGCGCCCAAAGTGAACCGATCTTCACCCAGAAGCGGAAAGTCAGCCGGGCAATGATCCAGGGGATCAGCGCCAGCAATAACAAAGATAATAACATCAGATCCATGAAATGAATCTCTCCGCCGCTATTCTGTCACCGAATCGCCCTCTCTTCAATCTGTTTATCAAAATAATAGATCCCGGCCGCTCAATTATGAGTTGAACCGGGAACGTCCCCCGCTTAGAATGTGCCCGGTATGGATATGATGAAAAGAATAACCTGTTTGATAGCCGGACTTTTGACACTGACGCTCTGCGCGGTCAGCACTTTTGCCAAAGATTACCGGTATGAACGCGACATCCCCTATCGTCCGGACTCGGACACCCTCTCCACCAACAAGATGTGCCGGCTGGACGTAGCCTGGCCCGAAGGGGGCACCAACGCGCCCGTGATCGTCTGGTTCCACGGAGGCGGGCTGACCGGCGGTCACCGCGAGCTGCCCCAGGCGCTGAAGGTCGAACCGTTCGTCCTGATCGGCGTGGAATACCGGCTGAGCCCGGAAGCCTCTACCGATGAGACGATAGACGACGCGGCGGCAGCCGTGGCGTGGGCTTTCGACAACGCGGCCAAGTACGGCGGCAGTCCCGACAAGATCTACCTCGCCGGACACTCCGCCGGCGGTTACCTGGTCAACATGGTCGGTCTGGACAAAGCACGGCTGGCCAAATACGGCAAGGACGCGAACCAGATCGCCGCTGTCATCCCTTACAGCGGCCACGCCATCACCCATTACAACACACGCGAAAAGATGGGGATGCCTCCGCATCAGGCGCTCATTGACTCCACCGCGCCGATCTTCTATGTGCGCAAAGACGCTCCGCCCATGCTCATCATCTCCGGCGACCGTGAAATGGAACTCTACGGACGCTACGAGGAAACGGCCTACTTCTGGCGGATGCTGAAACTGGCCGGGCATCCGGATGTGACCCTGCGCGAGCTGGACGGTTTCGACCACGGCGGCATGGCGGCCCCGGCACACCTGCTGACCATCAAATACA
>JAEENR010000223.1 GCA_016283885.1 Verrucomicrobiota bacterium | reverse complement strand
TATCGTTTTCCCTGGGGTATTCCAGTTTCTGAGGGTGGAACCAAAGAACTGGCTGAACCTTTTCTTTCAGTGGATGCCACCACTTCACTCTCCGCAAAGGAAATAGATTTAAATCAGATCCCTGATCCATCTGACTGGTATCGGACAAACAATTTCTCAAAAAATTTAGCCATTTCATATAATTTCATCACTTGCAGCAATCAATTAGGAGACTTCCGTCTTGTCAGCTGTCCCGCAGATTTATCCATAAATAAAAAAATCAAAAGCACTCAAGATATGCTCCAAGATCCAAACGGCGGGAGATATAACATTTCTTACTTCATCAATTTAGAGACAGTCAATGATACTGCTCATTCCAATACAATTATCTTTGGAGACCGTAGTTTACTCTGTTCCCGTTTTCCTGTGATGACAAACAGCGTCAACCCTATCCTTTTTCAGCGAGGCTCTGAACCCGATCCTGAAAACTTTTCAGATGTCCAATGGTGGCCTGCGAAACTTCATCTTCAACATGATATTGGTGGAAACGTCGCTTTTATAGATTATTCTGTACGGCAATTCACAAATACCAAACTCCAAAGTTATCTGACTCAATCCACTAACTCTTTCAACCGCATCGTGCTCCCCTTTGGTAAGAGACCTTAGCTTATGAAAACAACCGCACATTCCAAAAGAACCACAGCGTTTACACTCGTTGAATTGATTATCTGTATAGGTTGTATTGTTGGACTGTTGCTTGTAATACTCCCTCTAATCTCTCACCCTCACTCTTATGATAAAACTGTTGTTTGTTCTGGAAATCTAAAACAACTGGGATTATCTGTAAGAATGTATGCTATTGATAATGAGGAGCGTTTTCCCTGGACCATCCCCGTTTCAGAAGGTGGAACAAAAGAACTGGCAGAACCTTTTCTTTCAGATGATCTTACTCCTTCACTCTCCGCAAAAGAAATAGATTTGAATCAGATTCCGGATCCAACTGGTTGGTATCGAACAAACAATCTCTCGCAAAAATCAGCATTTTCATACCACTTCATAGTTATGAGCAATGAAATAATTAACTTTCGTCTGCTGATTTGTCCCTCAGATTTATCAATAAAGAAAAAAAATATAAACGCTCAAGATATGCTCCAAAGCCCAGATGGCGGGAGATATAACATCTCTTACTTTATCAATTTGGAAACAGTCAATGACTCTGATCCCAATAACCCTAATGCCTTTCTCTTTGGAGACCGAGGCTTATATTGCTCTCGCTTTCCCGTGATGACAAACAATACCAATCCAATTCTTTTCCAACGAGGTACTGATCCCGATCCGGAAAACTTCTCAGATGTCCATGGTTATATTCATGGCGATGGTATAAAAGCCGTTTTTGCGGATGCTCATGTAGAGCAACTACATGGCAGTAACAGATATAAGTTTCATAATTACATACAATCCTCTAACTCTTTCAACCGCATCGTGCTCCCCTTTGGCAAGAGACCTTAGTTTATGAAAACAGTTACCCATTCCAAAAGAATTACAGCATTTACACTCGTTGAACTGATCATTTGTATTGTCTGTATTGTTGCACTATTGCTTGTAATACTTCCTGCTTTAGTTCCCATCACCCCTATTCGTGCTAATAACGTTGCTTGTATGGGGAATTTAAAACAACTGGGATTAGCTGCAAGAGAGTATGCCCTTGACAATGAGGAGCGCTTCCCTTGGGGTGTCCCTGTTTCCGAAGGAGGAACAAAAGAACTGGCTGAACCTTTTCTTTCAGATGATCTTACTCCTTCAATCTCCGCAAAGGAAATAAACTTAAATCAAATCCCGGATCTCACTGGCTGGTATCGGACAAACAATTTCTCAAAAGATTTAGCTTTTTCATACCATTTCATTGTTTGCAGCAATGAAATAGTAGACTTTCGTTTGCTAAACTGTCCCTCAGATTTATCAATAAATAAAAAAATCAAAAACTCTCAAGATATGCTTAAAGATCCAAATGGTGGAAGGTATAACATTTCCTATTTCATCAATTTGGAAATAGTCAATGATGGCCAGACTCCCAAAGTCTTTCTCTTTGGTGACCGCAATCTGTTCTGTTCCCGTTTGCCCGTAATGACAAACAGCGTCAATCCTATTCTTTTCCAGAGAGGCACTGAACCCGATCCGGAAAGCCTTTCAGATATCCAATGGACCCCGGAACTTCATACTGACAGAGGAAATGTCACTTTCGCGGATGGTTCCGTGCAAAAAACAATCTTAAATACCAATCTCCAAAGTTATCTGGCTCAATCCAGCAACTCTTTTAACCGCATCGTACTCCCCTTTGGCAAGAGACCTTAGCGCCGTTTTTACAAAAAAGCCGGAAAATCCGAAAATAAAAAAAGCCGCGTTCTGCGGCTCTTTTGCTTATAGGGAGTGTGCCTGTTATGACTCGCAGCGCAGACTCAGATTGCGTGTCTGCAAGCTGACATCCAGCAGTCCCGGCACTTCCCAGCCCATATTCATCCCGGTCAGACGGATATCCTCCAGGCTTTTGGTCTTTTGCATAAAGCCCTTCTTTTGGGCGATCGAGAAGGCTTCCTTCATCTGGGGCAGCAGATCCGCCTCCAGCGTGATCCACTTGCCGCCGTGAGCGGAATCCGGGCAGACATCCTCATGCGCTAAAGTACAGATAAACATCCCCGAACCGGCAAAATCCGCCGCCTCATAGCGGTCGGTCATCCATTCGCGGTTGTCATAGACCGGAACACCAAACCAGATCATCTCTCCGTAGCCTTCCGACTTGCGGTTGGTATCCTGCAGGTAGAAGAAAACCTGATATTGAGCCGCGTGTTTGGTCTCATCGAATTGTTTGGGTTTGTACAGCTTGGCAAACAGCAGACGAGCCTCCAGATGGAAGTTCAGCGCGGTCAGATCCACCAAACGCGGCTTGGTCTCGATCGCCTGCTCCACCAGCAGATGCACCCAGGGTTCATCGCCGGCGCGGGGCGTTCCCTGATATTCCGTATTGCCAAGGACTTCCAGGATCAGATCCGATCTGGAATGTTCCGGTGTGGTCACGGTGACAGCCTTGCAGTCATTGGCGATCTGCGCCGAATCACGGCTGGCCGTCCGCTGCATCCCGTTAGGGGAAAGTTTCTGGATCGTGTGCCACTGAGCCAGTTTCCAGACCGGTGTCGTCTCAAAGAAAGGACACCAGATCCCGTAATTGGAAGTGCGAGCCTCAGGATCCACCAGCTGAAAGCCTTTCAAAAAATGCGGATCCGAGATCAGTTCCGCCTGATCCGGCGTATTAGAGTACTTCACCACACCCGGTTCGGGCTGAGGCTCGGTACTGACACAACCGGCGAGCAGCGCGCTGTAACCGCCGGCCGCTCCCAGAGCTAAATTTCTTAAAAAAGATCTTCTATTCATTTTAAAATCTCAGGAATTTATTTTTTCAATCTCATCTCGGCAGAACGTCCATGCGCGGTCAGACCCTCCATCGCTGCGAACTTCTGCACCGTCGGCAAAGCTTTTTTCAGACTGGTCTTGCTGTATTCCACCACGCTCGTCCTGCGCTGGAATTGATCCACCGTCAGACCCGCGAAAGAAACTCCCGCACCGCCTGTCGGCAGAGTATGACTGGGGCCGGCCACATAATCCCCCAGCACTGCCGGAGAATAGCTGCCCAGCATCAAAGCGCCCGCCGTGTGGATCTGATCCGCCACCGCGCGCGGATCCTTTGTCATCACCTCGCAGTGTTCCGGTGCCAGCCGGTTTGCCAGAGTGACCGCCTGTTTCATATCCTTGACCTGGATCAGGGCCGTTCCGTTCTCCAGGACACGACTTAACAGCTCCTTGCGGTCGGAGGTCTTCAACTGTTTCTCGATCTCCTTGCGCACCGCGGTCAGGATTCGTCCGGACGGAGTCACCATCCAGACCCGTTCCTTGCCGGAACCGTGTTCAGCCTGTGCCAGAATATCCGCCGCGATGAACGCCGGGTTCGCATCCGCGTCCGCGATCACCAGCACTTCACTGGGCCCCGGCAGCAGATCCAGCGCCACATGACCGAACAGCAGCCGTTTGGCCGCCACGACATAAGCGTTGCCTGGCCCAAAGATCTTTTGGACCTTGCCGATCGTCCGGGTACCGTAAGCCATCGCCGCGATGGCCTGAGCTCCTCCCACACGATAGATCTCGGTCGCACCGGCCAGCATCGCCGCATAAAGCAGTTCCGGCTGGATAGTGCCGTCTTTGCCGCATGGCGTGCAGACAACGATCTCCTTGCAGCCCGCCGCGGCCGCCAGCGTGATGGTCATCAGCGCGGTACTGGCCAAAGGCGCTTTCCCCGCAGGAACATAGATGCCCACCCGGTAGAAAGGATCGAATTTCTCGCCCACTTTGGCTCCATGGGAATTAGTGCTCTGCCAGTTCTTGCGCAAAGATTTCTTAGCAAAGGAAGCAATGTTCTTATGAGCCTCCTTCATCGCCTTTTCCACACCCGGCTGACAAACCGTCTTGAGCGCAGCGGCCACCTGTTCTTCCACGGTGACCTTGAGTCCGTCGGGACGAAGGGTGACTTTGTCGAATTTCGCGGCAAAATCAACCAGAGCTTTGTCGCCTTTTGTGCGCACGGCTTCCAGTATCTTGCGGACACTGGCTTCCACCTCCGCATCGAACAAACTGGAGGTAGCCAGCACGGCTTCAAATTCCGCCTCAAAAGCGGCATCGTTATATTTCAGGATCTTCATTGTCTATAAAGGGATATCGGGGTTCCTGTCATCATCAGTCCACCGGGACTTTTCTTCCTCTTCCGCCGGAGTCTCCGTTTCTACCATCTCATTTTCAACGGCATCCGAAGTCTCCGTTCCGGTCTCTGCCGGTTCCGGTTCCGAACCGGAGGACTGTGCCAGTGCCTCTGCGTAAGGCTGATAACCGGGATCCTCTTCCAGCGGCGGAACATAAGGCGGATTCGGCTCTCCTTCCGGCTGGAAGGGTTCTTTAGCCACCATCTCCGCTAAAGCCGGATCTATCTTTGCCTCAGCCTCTTCCCCGGTCTTTTCCTCTTCGTCCTCAGCCTCATTCTCCGATTCATCGGCATCTTCATCCGAAGTCTCTTCTGTTTCCGAAGTCGCTTCCGGATCTGTTTCCGAGGTTTCACCCGAAGCGGTTTCGGTCGTCTGAGTTTGATTCGATTCCAGGGCAAATTTCTCTTCCTGCTTCGCGCGGGCAGCTTCCGCCACACGGCGGTTGCGCTCCTGTCGGCGGGCCTCCAGCTCAGCGGCTTCGGCAGCCTCTTCCGCCTCTTTCAGCTTCTTCTCTTTCCGCTCCCAGAACCAGGCGATCATCGCCGTGATCTCAAAGAGGATATAGAGGGGAACAGCCATCGCGATCTGGGTAACCACATCCGGCGGCGTCAGGATAGCTGCTATTACCAAAATGATGATAAAGACCAGCTTGCGGTTCTTGGCCAGCGTGCTGTAGTTGATCAGACCGATCTTGACGAACAGCAGCAGGAAGATCGGCAGTTCAAAGCCGATGCCCATGGCCAGCATGAATTTCGTCACAAAACCGATATAAGTATCGGCTGTCCACTGAAACGCGCCAAAGCCCATCTGATTTGAGAACCAGACTGCCGCTCTCAAGGCGATCGGCAGCATCAGATAGTAACAAAGAGCAAGCCCCATCAGGAAGAGACCTACACCCAACAGGAAAGCTTTGCGGACATAGCGCAGCTCATTCACCTTCAAAGCCGGCAGAACAAATTGCGCGATAAAGAATAAAATAAAGGGCGAAGCGAATACCAGACCACCGTAAAACGCCACCTGCAGCGCTACCAGAAAACCTGAAGCCGGTGTCAGGTTCAACAGCTGGACAGGCGCTTTCTGTGGAAATTCGGCCTCATTGGTATTGATGGCAAAGGCCAGATAGTGATTCGTCCCGTGCGTCACGGGATAGAGATCCAGCGTGACATTTTGATTAGAAGGGACATTGAGAGCCGCCAGCCCTTGCATATACGCGGTGCCCGGTCTGAAAGTGCCGACCGTATTCGTGCCGACCCGTACCGCGATAGAAGCCCCCTTGGAACCGTAGAGACTTTCCAGTCTGCCCGATTCCTCAAGAGGTTTTTTCAGAATACTAATGATCGTCGGCGCGCCAAACAGACAGACCAGCAGCGCGATGAAAAGAGCCGTAAAACTCTTGAGGAACACCCAGCGGAGATCCTCCAGGTGTTCCAGAAAACCTTTTATCGGCCCGCCTTCCTCTTCTTCTGAATCCAGAATGGGATCTTCAGGCTCGTCAGCCATAGTGTTCTATGGATAAAAACTCCAGGAATACTAGGCCTTGGGTGCCTGATCCGACTGGGAATTCTTCGTGGAAGAAGCCGACTGCTGATTTGATTGTGAAGGAGTGCTTTTGGCAGGTTCATCTTCCATCGCACGCTGCACTTCACTGTTGATCTCATTGGTGGCCTTCTTGAACTCTTTGATACCCGTGCCCAAACCTTTAGCCAGTTCGGGGATCTTCTTTGCTCCGAAGAGCAGTAAAACCACGATCACGATCAGGACGAGTTCCCATCCACCCGGCACAACAAACGCTAATAAACCGTTCATATTCATCTATACTTTCTTTATTAAGTTAATGATTGCCAAGACGAAACCAATGCACCCGTTTCCTACCTACCACCACTTAAACAGCATGTACCAGAGCGAATTCAATCGCTAAGCCGCCATAGCGAAACCGATTGTACACAAAATAAACGTATTGTCCAGAAGGTTATTTTCAAAAGATGATCAGTTATTTCCAAAAATATCTGATTTACAAGCTCATTCTTTGCGAAGATGTTGAAACAAATCATCTGCGGTAAAAGATGATGAATAGCATTTGTCTCCATCTGATGAAAAATCAAGTTCAACATCTAGATACAATTCGGAACCTTTAAAGACCCTGGCCATATTGTTCGTAAACTCTATATGTCCGCCACTCAGCCAAGGCCAAGATTCATGCTCTACATAGTAGAAAACCCATTTTTCCTCCAAGTTCCTTACATACAGATTGATTCTATACGGTTCGCCATTCCATAGCTGCATCAGTACATATTCCCGGCCATCAGGTACCATTCCCGCATCGAGAATCTTTTCTCTGCTTGTGCTACACAAATCCACAAAAACTGCAACAAGAGCCAGAGAAACAAAAAGCCATACGGATCCAATAATAATACAACGACTGCCCTTACAGATAATGCCCCGTATGAGAACTCCGATGGGTAGCAAGAAAAGAAGTATCAATATGGTAATAAAAAACAATATTTTTTCGTAACTAACAATTAACTCCATAACAAGATACAATTTCTCACCTCTGGGCAAATTCTGTCTAATCAGTAAATGGAAAAAGAAAAAGAAATGGCGGAGAAGGGGGGATTCGAACCCCCGGTACGGTGTTACCCGTACAACGGTTTAGCAAACCGCCGCCTTCAGCCACTCGGCCACCTCTCCACCAGAGCTTCGGCTCTAAGTCAGGGAGCCGCACCCGTGACGCGCATCATCTCATATCCGGGGATTTCAAGTCAAGTAATAAGGAAGAAAAATCGGTTTTCTCCGCAAAATTCTTTGTTTCTCGCAATGTTCAGGCCGCGGAACAGCCTATAGATCACTGTAGCGGATGGGTGTGATGGAACTATTTTTGAGCTTGCGGATAACTTCGGGTGCGATCAATGCCTGGTATTCAGCCTGATATTTCGGTTCCGTGGAAGGATGGGAATAGACTTCAGAGTCACCCGACGGCAGATGATCCAGCAGTTTCAGCAGGTAGGGTTCCTCCACATGGGAAGTCTGCATCAGACCGAAAACCCGCCGCGTATGCCTGATTCCCAGACGTTCCAGACGTTTTTTGACTCTCAGACTCAGCAAGTTGAAGATAACAGCATGGCTGACCCTGTAGAACAGTGGTCCCCGTCCCAGCTTCCAGCTAAACCAGAAAAGATCCCGGCTCCAGCGGAATCCGTGGATCCCCCACTCCCTCGCATGCTCCAACAGGATATCCGCTACCACGGGATGCAGATGCAGATGCAGATGACCGTTCACATGATCCAGAGGCAGACCAGTCTCGCGAAAACGGCGGAATTGCTCGGCAATCTCAACCCGCAGTTCTTCGCGAGCCGCACGGTGAAAGAAATAGCGCATCCCTGCCGCAGGTGCGTTGTAAGAAAGTTTTCCCTGTTCATCCACCAGATGTGGAACTTGTGCATGAGACAAACCACCATGACCAAAAACAAGTGTCAGATGGATTCCCACTCCCAGACGGGGACGCTGGCGAGCCAGTTCCACAGCAGCGGCCGCGGAAGGTTCATTGACCATCAGGCTGGTCGTGGTCAGGATGCCACGGTCATGCGCGTCGGCAATAGCTTCGTTGGCACCGGGATCCCTGCCAAAATCATCAGCGTTAATGATCAATCGCATAAGACAGACGAAGAGGTCAGACTCCGTAATTGGGGGATTTGCTGCCTAGTTTGAACTTGATCCAGGTGAGCAGGATGCGGCAGATCTTCTCCCCTTTGCTCAGACGCACCGGTTTGTGGGCAAAAACGTTATAATCAGAATGGATCAGCTTGCGCAGCAGCTGCCAGTAAACGGCTCCCATCAATTCAGCCGCGATCATATTAGGACGATCCTCCGGCGGCAGGACTTGCAAAGCCTTCTGGTAATAGCCGACCGTGCGTTCTTTGTAGTGTTCGGCAAATTGGCGGTAATTCTCCGTGTAGCGACAGTCCAGAATATTCTGACGGGTAACTCCGAACTTTTGAAATTCCTCAGAGGGCAGATAGATGCGACCCTTTTCGCGATCCGTCTTCACATCACGCAGGATATTGGTGTACTGCAAAGCACGCCCCAAGGCCAGGGCGTATTCCTCTGTTTCCGACCGGGTATAGCCAAAGATCTTCAGACTCATCAATCCGACAACAGAAGCCACCCGGTAACAGTAAAGATCCAGCTCCTCCCAAGTGCGGTACTCAGCCTTGTCCAGATCCATTTCCACGCCCAGGATCAGTTCGTTCATCAGCTCATAAGGAATGCCGTACTGACGGATGACCGGTGCGAATTCTTCCAGCACAGGGATATCCGAAGATCCTCCATCGCAGATCTTCCGCAGACCTTCCCTCCAACGGCTCAGCTCCGCACGACGTGTTTCCACGGGAGAAGTCTCTTCATCGGCAATGTCATCCACCATGCGGCAGAACGCGTAAAGTGAAACCATCGCGTTCCGTTTCTCCTTGGGCAGCAATATGAAAGCCAGAGCGAGATTGGAGGCGCTCTTTTTAGTGATCTCTTGACTGGATGACTGGATCTGCACCGTTTTTACCTATACTCGTCATCACGTTTGATGACTGCCGGCGGTGGGACTCCCGGCGGACGCACCGGAGGCAGTCCACCACTTTCAGCTAAGGTCTTGCCACGCGGACGATGTTCCCTGCGGCGGCGGCGTTTGCGGTGATGTCCGCTGTGGTGCTTCTCTTTTTCCTCATCGTCTTCCTCATCATCAGAAGATTCTGATTTGGAGTCGGAATCATCGCTTTCCTCCTTTTCGGAGGAATCAGAAGAATCGGAAGAGTCCTCCTTCTTTTCAGACTCCTTCTTTTCAGAAGAGGAGGAATGATGGTGATGATGGTGGTGATGATGGCGCTTCTTCTTATGCTGGATATTCTTGAAAGCGATCCATATACCAAGTCCAATACCCAGTATCAGCAAAATCAGCACACCGCACAGCGTCTCCACATTGAATTTATACGAGGTGCTGACCGCATCCGATTCAACAGACGTTATCCCATCAAATTGGGCTAAAACAGAAACAATAAAAGCAAACATTTTTTAATTAATCCCTGCAGTCGAAAAACTAGCGTCCTGCCCTGCCGGGAACGGAACCTATAATTAAATTGAGCTTTTGGGCTTTCTTCTTGAGAAGTGCCTCTGTGATCTTCAAACGCTCTGCAGCGCGCGCAAGACTGTAATCACACAGCTCGAGGGTAGTTAATAGCATATTCCGTTCGCAATCTTCAAGTATTTCTTCATACGAATTGAAGGATTCGTAAGCATTGGAATCCTTGCGCAGACGGCTTTCGATCTGGAAACTGGGCAAATTCTCCGGGCTGATCTGGTCACCTCGTTCCAAAATGACCGCGCGTTCCACCGCGTTGCGCAGTTCACGCACATTCCCAGGCCAATGGTGACGGGTCAGCTTCTCTTCAGCGGCTTTGGTAAACCCCTTGATGGACTTGCCCAGATTGGATGAAAACTGTTTCAAGAAGAACTCAGCCAATAAGATAACATCACCTCCACGCTCTCTCAGCGGCGGCGGACGGAACTGTACCACATTCAGACGGTGGAACAGATCCTCGCGGAAACTGCCCTGATGTATCAACTCGATCACATCACGGTTTGTAGCAGCCACCAGACGCACATCCACTTTCAATTCCTCATTACCACCCACTCGTGTAAAACTTCCATCCTCCAGAAAACGAAGCAGTTTAGCCTGAAGAGGCCGGCTCATATCGCCAATTTCATCCAGAAAGATCGTACCGCCATCGGCTTCCTCCACACGACCTATCTTGCGCTTGAGCGCTCCGGTAAAGGATCCCTTTTCGTGGCCGAACAACTCGCTTTCCAGCAACGCCTCCGGAATTGCGGCGCAGTTGATGCGCACATAATTGGATGTCTGACGGCGGCTCAGATGATGAATCGCCCCGGCAATCAGCTCCTTACCTGTACCGCTTTCACCCAGGATCAGGACTGTAGCATCCGTAGGTGCCACAGTCTGGATCAGCTCCTTGAGCGACTGCATGGAAGGATCATTGCCGATAATGCCGTCCAACGAGAACTGCTCGGTAGCCGCCACTTTCAGAGTACGGTTCTCCTCCACCAACTGATAGAGATCGGCACAGCGCTTCACGCAGTGGATCAACTCCTCCGGTGCGAAGGGCTTGGCCAGATAGTCGATCGCACCGGACTTGATCGCATCCACAGCCAGCTTCGGTGTAGCATAACCCGTGATCATTACCACCGGGATATCCTTCCAGCGCTCTTTGACCTTCTTCAGGAACTCATATCCACTCATCCCGCCCAGCCGGGCATCCGTGATGATGATAAAGACCTCTTTCGATTCCAAAGTCTTATAAGCATTCTCAGCAGAATCCTCCGCGATGACTTCGTATCCCTCATCAGATAATACCGTCTGCAGAGAAAGCCGCATGTTTCTCTCATCATCAACGATCATTAAAGGTGGCAATGTCTTTTTCATCGTACACACTCCCCGCGCTATTTTAACTTAATTTCAAAAATGAACGAGCCGGAAGTTCAATGGTGAAACAAGTTCCCTTCCCCGGCTCTGAATAAACCTCGATATGGCCGCCGTACATCTCCACATTATGCTTGACGATAGCCAGTCCCAGACCTGTCCCTTTTTTCTTGGTCGTGAAATAGGGTGTCCATATCTGCGGCAGGATATCCGGTTCCATACCGGGACCGTTATCCGCCACTTCCACGATCACGGCATAATTCTGACCAAATCGGGTCCGTAAAGCGATCTGCCCCCGGTCCACCAGGATATCCCGCGCATTCGAGAGCAGATTCATCAGCACCTCGGACAGATGACTCCTTTGCATCAGGATGTTAGGCAGGCCCTGCGCATACTCGCGAATGATCTGGATGCCGAATTGCGAACCTTTGGGAAAGACCTGTGAGGCCGCCCAGTCCAGCTCATTATTAATGTCCAGCCGCTCCAGGTTGCCTTCGGCCAGTTTGGCATATCCCATCAAATCGGTGATAATACGGTCAGAACGGTCTATCTCCTCACGGATGATCTGGATTTGTCCCTGTATATCCGTCTTGCCTCGTTCCACTTTTCTCTGGATGATATAAACAACGTTATTGATGATGCCCAGTGGATTCTTGAGCTGGTGGGCGATCTCCGCCGCCAGCCGGCCATTGGCGCGGATCTGTTCCTGGCGCAGCAGGAACTCTTGAGCCTCTTCCCTGACCTGTTTCTGGCGCACAAGCACCAGATGCATCCCCATACTGCAGGCAGAAAGCATGATCAGGAAAAAGATACGCAGTACTACAGATTCCACAAAATCTTCCCGTTCAAAACCATCTGCTGAAACCGCCCAGTTCTCCAATATACCTGCCGCCACATACACGATGAAAATGATCGTGTTTGCACTCAGCTGATGAGCAAAGCTGGGCAAACAGGCCACGCTGTGGACGATCCACAAGGCAAACAGCCAGAAGATCGGACTGTCGAATCCTTTGGACGCGACCATCAATCCGGACAGAAAGAAAATATCCGTCACAATCCCCGCGAAAACCACTGTGGTCAGCTGCCACTGTTTCAGGTCATTCATGCCCCAGATCAATATCGCCCAGGCCACTGAGATCATGAAATAGGCCAGAAAGAACAGATAGATCGCGTGCATGGTGGCATCCCAGTGGGAAACCACCTCCGCTTTCCACAGGTGGGACAGAGCGGCCCACATCACGAATGGAGCGGCCAACAGTTTGATCGGCAAAAGAATATGACGTTCGACAACACGAACCCGCTGACGCATTTCCTCAAAATCCAGCGTCAGTGACTGAACACGTTCAAACAACTCTTTGAACTTTTGCACTTCTATTTCCAAGGCAAGCGAAGCCACTTGCCAATAGACTCTTATTCTGCGGACTGTGCAGGTGCGAGAGCTAAACGGAAGCCAACATGTCCGGCCTTCATACCTGGACCAGCATCATTTCTGTCGCCGGAACGGCAAAGTCCGGCATAGTGTCCCCAACTGCCACCGCGATCCACACGACCGGAACCGGAGGTCTTTCCTACGGGATCCGTCACAGGATCTTCGGGATAATCTCCGTACCAGTCCAGACACCATTCAAATACGTTCCCGCACATGTCATAAAGTCCCCAGGCATTCGGCAGCTTCTGTCCAACCTCATGGGTCTTGCCGCCGCTGTTGTATTTATACCACGCCAACTCATTCACATTAGGACAATTACCTGTAGAAGTCAGATCCTTTCCGCTGTACAAGGCTGTGGTCGTACCGGCGCGGCAGGCATATTCCCACTGGGCTTCGGTCGGCAGTGTGTATTCGTAACCGGCAGGCAGGCGGCCCGCGGTTTGTTCTTTCGCCGTCAATTTTTTGCAAAACTCCATCGCGTCCTCCCAGCTGACCGATTCCACCGGCAGATCGGCTCCCATGAACTCGGAAGGATTGGATGGCATGATGGCTCTGTACTGCGCCTGTGTGATCTCATACTGGCCCAGCCAGTAGCCTTTGCTCAGTGTTACTTTATGCTGAGTTTCATCCTTATTCCTGCCCGGTTCATCCTCCGGACTGCCCATCGTGAACGTACCCGGCTCGATCCAGATCAGGTCTAAATTGACATTGTTCGACAACGGGATGGTGATGTCTTTGGTAGATGTCAAGGCCACGCGGAAACCGAGGAAGTTGCCACTTGTGTCAGGATAGCTGTAGGCGCGGAATGCCGAACGGCAGCCCCATGCCAGAAAAGGATAGCCGCCTCCGCGGGCGATACGCTCCGAGCCTGTACCGGGACCTGTCGGATCCGTCACGGCTTTGATCGGATAATCTCCAAACCGATCCAGGCACCATTCAAATACATTTCCGTGCATGTCATACAAGCCCCAGGCGTTTGGCATCTTTTGTCCTGCCGGATGGGTGCTTTTTTCACTATTGAAAATATACCATCCCACTTCATCCAGATTGGGACAAAATTCATCTTCGGCTTGTTCTATCGTCGGGATATTGGTTCCATTATTAAATGCCGTAGTCGTTCCGGCACGGCAGGCATATTCCCACTGGGCTTCGGTCGGCAGAGTGTATTTATACCCTTCCGGCAGTCGGCCCGCCGCCTTTTCCTGGGCGTTCAGCTTGGCGCAGAACTCCTTTGCGTCATTCCAACTGACCGAATCCACCGGCAGATCGCCTCCTTTAAAAGAAGAAGGATTCGTTCCCGTCACCGCTTCGTACTGAGCCTGAGTGATCTCATACTTGCCCAGCCAGTAGCCCTGTGTCAGGGTCACTTTATGCTGGGTTTCGTTATTCAATCTGCCCAGTTCGTCTTCCGGACTGCCCATCAGGAACGTGCCCGGCTCGATCCAGATCAGGTCCAGATCGACCATATCCGACAACGGAATGGTGATGTCTTTGCTCGTGGCACCTTTTGTGCAGAAAAAGAGTTTTTTGTCGCTCAACGCGACCTTATACGGACTGGAGGCCGACGCGACCTCAGTCCAGTTCACCGCGTCACTGCTCCGGAGGAGCGTGCCGGTGTAGGTTATTATCAGATCGTTACCGCTCACCTCATAACTGAGACTGGGTGCCGCGGCGTGAACGGTCATTCCGGCCAGTGCCAACCCCAGCAGGCCAGATGTTAATTTCAAATTATGCATAGATCAAAATCCCATTTAATGGGTCATCACCAGAAAAATAGCACGTATTTTGCCAAACCGCAAGGACGTAAGATAAAAATCATCTGTGCGTATCTGTGTCCATCCGTGGTTCTTTTGAATTCGTTCTGCCACCCTTTCAGGGTGGAATGTTAGTGTTTGCGCTACCGGGGGTTACGCTTCGCTCACCTCCGGCTACCATCTGTGACCCGTTCCGGGTCAATAGAATGAATCCCTGGCAGGATCGGATAACGAAAGAGACGCGCGGGTCTCATGTATCTACATAATATATTTTTATTAAATAACTTATCTGTGTTTATCCGTGTGTATCTGTGGTTCTTTTTATTTCATATTCCTCTGGAGGTTTTACGCAAGAAGGCGTATGATTCGGCGCGTTGGATAAAAATATCTGTTATGTTTGTTCGACTGGATGAAGTGACCAAAAAATTCAACGATACCGTGGCGGTCAACCGGGTATCGCTGAGGATAGAAGACGGAGAACTCTTTTTCCTGCTGGGTCCCAGCGGCTGCGGCAAGACGACTCTGCTGCGTCTGCTGGCCGGATTCTATCAGCCCGACAGCGGTCATATCTATTTCGGGGACAAACTGATGGATACAGTTCCGGCAGAGCGGCGGAACACGGGGATGGTTTTCCAGAATTACGCCTTGTGGCCGCATCTGACCGTGGAGCAAAACGTGGCCTACGGTCTGGACGTGCGCAAAGTCCCTGCCGCCGAGAAAAAAGCGCGTGTCCGGGAAGCACTGGAGACCGTCCGCATGGGCGACTTTGCCCAGCGTCATCCCAATCAGCTTTCCGGCGGACAGCAGCAGCGGGTGGCACTGGCGCGCGCTATCATCATCCGGCCCGACCTGCTTCTGCTGGATGAACCGCTGTCCAATCTGGACGCGCGGCTGCGTCTGACCATGCGGGATGAGATACGGCGGATCCACGCGGAAACCAAGATCACTACGATCTATGTGACGCATGATCAATCCGAAGCGCTCAGCCTGGCCACTCATATCGCGGTGCTGCATGACGGTCATCTGGAACAGAAAGGAACACCCCTGGAACTCTATCGCCGGCCCGGCAGTGCTTTCAGCGCCAACTTTATGGGCGAGATCAACTGGTTCGAGGGAAATGTGGAAAGCGTGAATGACGGTCTTATCCTGGTGCGTGTGAATGATTTCCTCTGGAAAGTCCGGACAACCGGATCTTATCCGCCGGGCACCCCGGTCCAGATCGGGTTCCGTCCCGAAGCCGTCTCGCTGACACCCCTGGAGGACGCGAACCGGCTGGAAGCGTCCGTCGTGGATACCCTTTATCTGGGAGCCATGCGGGAGACACTGTTCCGCTCAAAAATCTTTCCGGATAAAATTTTAAAATCGCTGGACCTCAATCCGAATACATCTCTTTCCTTACAAAACAGTTATAATCTTTATATATCCTCCAGAGATATTTTTATCTTCCCCGTGAACAAGTAAAAAACAAAAAAAATAAAAATTTTTTCAAAACTTTACTTCATGGATGGTGTTTACAAGTGTACAGATTCGTTGTAATCTGTGTTGCCTTTTGGTGTTCACCAGGTTGGATTTTTTGTTCTTAACCTGTTCCCGGTGAACGGCGGGCGTATTCCGCATTTAGATACTCCCGTGTGAAAGTCAAACTATTGAATGCACATAGTTAGTGATTTATATATCCGCGCGATGAATAAAAATCTGCTTTCGGTAACTGCTTTGCTCTGTGCTCTGGCGATGGCCTCGGCTCAAGAGAATGGTAAAACTGATCCTACCCAGCAAGGGACAACAACGGCAACGACAGAGAACATCCGGTCTCTCAGCCTGACCGACTGCGTCCAAATCGGTTTGGAACATAATCTGGACATCAAAATCAACCGCTTTCAGCCCATGCTGTCCAAGTACGATTACTCCATGGCCTATGGAGCATACGATCCGACCCTGACAGTGGGCTATACGCACAGCGATTCTAAGAACCCCAGTTCTACCGAAACAGGAACAACTTACATCACAACCAACAGTGAAATCTACAATGACAATGCTACTGCCGGGCTCAATTTTCTGACTCCGCTGGGCAGCACTGTAGGAGTTCAAGGCACTTACTCCAGAAGTGGTTACTCTCCTGGTGTTTATAACCGTGATGAATCTCAGTTCAACGGCAGCGGCAGGATTACTATCACTCAGCCGCTCTTGAAAAATATGTGGATTGACTCCAGCCGTATGAACATCAGAGTGGCACGCAATACGATGCACTCCTCTGAGTTGACCTATCAGTACAACCTGATGACCACTATCAACCAGATCGAGCTTGCTTACTTTAACCTGATCGGAGCCCGGGAAGATGTCGTTGCAGCTGAACAGAATCTGAATCAATCCGAGGAATTTCTGAAGGAAACTCTTAAAAAAGTAGAGCTGGGTTCCCTGATCGAGTTGGACTCTAAAGACGCGGAATCCCAGGTCGCCTCCTCCAAATCCGCCCTCATCGGTATGAAACAAGCCTATAAGACCGCGGCCAACAACCTCCGCCGGGTACTGAGCGATGATTTCTCGCAATGGCAGGATGTCGATTTCAACCTGACCGACGAGCTGACCACCATCGCCTCACTTCCCAGCCGCGCGGACAGCTGGTACAAAGGCTTGACACTCCGTCCGGATCTGCTCCAGATGAAAGTGGATCTGGAAAACAAGGATATCAATATCAAATACTCTTTCAATCAACTCTTTCCGCAGCTGGACGTGATCGGTTCTTACGGCCACGCCGGCGCGGGCTGGGCGGATGGAGAAAGTCCTCTGACGCAGGTCGCTCAGGGCACCTATCCGAATTATAGCATCGGCGGTCAGCTTTCAGTCCCCATCGGCACGATCGCTGCCCGTAATACCTACAAGAGAAGAAAAGCGGAACGGGAACAAAGCATCTTGCTGTTGAAGCAGAAAGAGCAGAATGTGATGGTGGAGATCGACAATGCCATCAACAGCGTCAACAGCAGTCTGGAGGCGATCACCTCCACCCGCGAAGCCAGACAATATGCCGAACAGGCTTATGAAGCCGGCAAGGTTCGTCTGGAACACGGCAAGGCGACATCCTTTGAAGTGCTGCAGCTGCAGACAACACTCTTTCAAAACAAACTGGCAGAGATCAAGGCCCTGGTCAATTACAACATCAACCTGGCCAATCTCCGTTATACAGAAGGGATCACACTGGAGAACTACAATATCGAAGTGATCTACGAATAAAACAATTTTGGGTGCAATAAATAAAACAGTGTAATAAAGTGGAATCAGTGAACGAAATAAAACCTGCTCATTACCTGTTGCGGACCCATTAAAAAAGAATAAGTATATGAGATGGAATAGAAAACCGACAAAGAAGCTTCCTCCTGCAGAAAGAGGAAGAAAAAGCAAAAAAAGCGAAAAAACGAGAGCTCAGATATTGAGTGCCGCTCTGAAATGCTTCACCAGCATGGGCTACTCCGCGACCTCCATTCAGGATGTCGTAGATGCCGCGGACTTCACCAAGCCGACGCTTTACTACTACTTCAACAGTAAAGCCGACCTGTTCGCCGCGCTCATTGACTCTGCTCTGAAAGAATCGCATGAGTTCCTTAAAAAACAAATGGAAAAAGGCGGTACGTTCAAGGAAGTTTTGACAAGAATCCTTCTGACTACCTCCCAGAGGATCCATGACAAGGTCTCCCTGTCCCGACTGATCCACTATTCATTCTTCGCGGCAGAAAAAGAGATCCCCTATCGCCAAAAATGCTTTGAGGAAGCCTGCAAACTCTATGAAGTTTTAGGGAAATTCTTTGATGAAAAGAAGAAAGAGGGGGCTCTCAAGTCTGACTATGATTCCGTTGATCTGGCAAAAGCCTTCATGGGCTATTCCAACAGTTTCACGATCGGACAGATCGTCAACAAAGCGCCTGTCCTGACCCAGAAACAAGCGGAAATGATCGTGGATATGTTCCTTTCCGGCGTAGTTAAATAACATCTTATTGATTTTCAGTCCATTCTTTTACAAGAATACTTGACATTGCCTGAGTTTCAGGCATCAATAATCGGCGTTTGAAGGTGAAGTTCTTCACCTTCAATTTTATCGGGGCATTCTTTAGAATTCGCAGTGGAAGGTCTGCTTTCGATTAGTATAAAATTCCATTTGCGAGACAATATTATAATGAAAATATACGTAGGCAATATTGCCTTCAGCTCTACTGATGACGATTTGCGGAAAGCTTTTGAGCCGTTCGGTGCTGTCACCCTGGCCGAAGTTGTCGTTGATCGCCGTACCGCCCGTTCCAAGGGATTCGGTTTTGTAGAGATGCCCAACAATGAGGAAGCTCAAGCTGCCATCACTGCCCTGAATGAAACTGAATTGGGCGGCCGGCGCATCGTGGTGAGCGAATCCCGCCCCCGCGAAGAAAGACCTCCTCGTCCGCCTCGCCGTGAAAATCGCGGCTAAGACCGAGATAATCATCCCGCCGATAAGTAGAAACTACTAAACGCGTTATTTTTGGTCTGCAAGACCACAGAAGCCGGAGCCTCGCTCCGGTTTTTTGTTTTATGCAGCCCCTTTCCGAAAATTTCCTTCTAATCTTCACTGCCTTATGGTATTTTAACGAGTGCGATAGACTTTGTCTGGTATGTCGGAATTAACAATCAAGAAGCCCGTATGGGCCGGGCTGGAATACGCTACATTACAGCAATGTATGCATTGTGGTTTATGTCTTTCTGTTTGTCCAACTTATGTTGAAACAAAACGTGAACGGCACAGTCCGCGCGGTCGTATTGCCACCGCGCGAGCCATCGCTGACGGCAAGATCCCCATGACACGGGAATTCGCCAAAGAGGTGTATTTCTGCCTGGGCTGTCTGGCCTGTACCAGTGCCTGTCCCGCCGGAGTGGATTACGCCACGATCTTTGAACATCTTCGCGCAGAAGCTGAACGCTCCAAACTGCTGGACAATCCTGTCCGCAAAGTCATCCGTTACAGCACGATCTACTGGCTTTTCATGGATCTGCGCAAACTGCTGGCTTTGGGCTGGCTGATGCGCCTGTACGAGCGGCTGGGCATCCAATGGCTTGTCCGCCACAGCGGTGTGATGAAGCTCATGCCCAAACGGTTACAGGAACTGGAAGCCATGACGCCCGACATCCCGCGCAAGTTTTCCTCCGGAATGATCCGCGAAACGACTCCGGCTCGGAACGGCAAACGCCGCTACCGGGTCGCCTTCCTGACCGGCTGCGCTCAGGACTTGATCTTCAGCGAGATCAATCGGGACTGTGTGGAAGTACTGGCCTGGAACGGCTGCGAAGTCTATTCACCCAAACGGCAGTACTGCTGCGGCTCACTGCATGCACACAATGGTGAAACGGAACTGGCCAGAGAATTGGCCAAAAAGCAGATACAGCAATTCCCGCCGGAAAAATTCGATGCCATCATCAGCAACGCGGGCGGCTGCGGCTCGCACATGAAACATTACTACGCCTTTCTGAAAGACGATCCCACCTGGAGCGAACGAGCCAAACTCTGGGATTCCAAAGTCAAAGACATCCACGAATGGCTGGATCAAATCGGCATCGAGGCACCGCCGTCTGTTCCGGGAAGTCCTAAGATAAAAGTCACTTACCATGAAAGCTGCCACCTTTCCCATGGACAAAAAGTCATCCTCCAGCCGCGGGCCATCCTGAAGAAGATCCCCGATGTAGAACTGATCGAACTGCCGGAAAGCAACTGGTGCTGCGGCAGCGCCGGCATCTATAACATCGTCCAGCCGGAAATGGCAAACAAGCTGCTGGAAAGGAAGATAGCCAACATTTTGAAAACCGGTGCCGATGTGGTAGCCAACGGTAATTCCGGCTGTATGCTCCAGCTTATCAATGGAATGAAACAGAGACATCTGAATATCAGAGTCGTTCATCCCATGACACTTTTAGCCGAGGCTTACAAACGTGGTCAAAAGAAATAGCACATTCTTCTCAAAATGCCCCCTCTGCGGGTACGCGCTGCAGCCTCTCCACTCAGAGGAGTGCAAGGGTTGTTTCCATTGTTCCCGGAAAATCTGCGGCCATGTCCTTCTGAAGCAGCAAGAACAGGACAGAAACAGGGAATTATTTTCCGACTTTCCGGACTACCGCCAAAACTCCGTCTCTTTCTGGGAGAAAATCAAAGACTCCCTCTGGAATGATACGGAAGAATCCAAAATCAGAAAATTCTGGGAAGAACTCTTTCTGCCCGAAACTCCCGGCACCCTCCTGGAGATCGGTTATGGAGATCTCTCCTGGGTGCTGCAGGCCTATCAGCGCGGCTGGACCACAGAATCCATCCATCCTAACCCGGCCTCCGCTAAAGAATACGAGGCCAAAGGGATCAGAGTGCAGCAAGGCATCCCGGAATGGGAGAACTACATAGATGAATCTTTTGACGCTATTGTCATCCGCTGGGCACTGGAAGAGATCGAAAACCCTGTTTTTTACCTGAACCAGGCTTGGAAGAAACTCAAACAAGGCGGACGGCTGGTGCTGATCGCCTGGAATGAGAATTCCCTGGGACATGAACTCTACGGAAGCAAATGGCTGCCTCTGCACGTTCCCCAATACCGTCAAATATTCTCGATGGGTTCTCTGCACCGCTGTGTGGCCAACGCGGGCATCCGTGAAAAATTAACCCTTTTCAGCACATCTTCCGGACAGCTTCCCCAGGCTTTTCCCGTTGAACCATTTCATTCCCAAAGTGATATGGAAAAAACCGCTCAAAAACGTCTGAAAGAAGCACCTCTATCCGGCGAAGCACTGGTTCTGATTTGCCAAAAAACAAAAAAATGAACGTTATCCCTACAGATTTTGAAGGTCTCTTTGTCATTGAACCCAAAGTATTCGGCGATGCCCGCGGCTACTTTCTGGAAACCTGGAACCAGCAGCGATACCACGAAACAGGCATTGACGCAGAATTTGTTCAAGACAATATCTCTTTCAGCCGCAAAGATATCTTACGCGGTCTGCATTATCAGATCCCGCCCCAGGGGAAATTGGTTTCCGTGATCGAAGGCTGTGTGCAAGATGTCGTAGTGGATCTGCGCCGCAGCTCCAAAATGTTCGGCAAATGGTTTTCCGTAGAACTGGACGGCCAAAGCAAACGCCAACTTTTTGTTCCGGCCGGCTTTGCCCATGGATTCGCCGTATTGAGCGAAACAGCTCTCTTCCACTATAAATGCACGGAACTCTACCACCCGGAGGGCGAAGTGACCCTTCAATGGAACGATCCCGCGCTGGCAATTTCCTGGAAAGTAGGATCACCGCTCCTTTCCGACAAGGATAAAGCAGGCATCCCGCTGAAAGACCTGCCGGCATCCAAGCTGTTCGATTGATAAAAAAACAATTTTTTATGTTTTATTTTTTCAAACAGGTTGGATATTTCCTTCAAGGAAGGAATAATGATTTCATTTCACCCATATTTTTCAAGGTGTTTTCGCAAGCGGAAGGATATTTCCTCAGTTTGGAAAAAAAATTAAATAAATTTTACTTTTCCTCTTTACATCCCCTCGCTATGTGATAGAATTGACCTCGGTGTTGAGGCATGAGTGCCTCGTGGTGTATATTTCACCCAAGCACTTTGACCTCACGGTTGTATTGAGTTCGAGATTGAATATTTTGTTTATGAAGAAGACAACATTGTTACTGGCCGCGATCTTTGTGGCGGCTGCAGTTTCTGCAAATGCGCTGACACCTGCCCAGGTGAAAGCAATAGACGAAACCATCAGCGGTGCCAAGCTCCGCAATGTAAGCTCTGTTGCTACAGAACTGCTCACTAAGGCAAATGCTTCTGATCGTGAAGATGTCGTTGTCCAAGTGATCCGCGCAACCAAATCCAGTAAGGCTGGCGCCCTCATTCAAACGGTGAAAGCCATTTCTGAATCCAACCCTGAATTAGCTCCTCTGGCGGCCGCGACAGCTGCTGATCTCCAAAAGAGTCTGTCAGTCAAGCTCGCGAAAGTGGCCATCAAAGCCGCTCCAGCTTATGCAAGCGAAATCGTGGCAGAAGTTTCCTCTGTGGCTCCGAAATATGCCGCTGAAGTTGAAGCTGCTACTGGTCCGCTGGATCCGACCATACTTCCTCAGATGACTGTAAACTTCGGTGAAGATGCCTTTGGTAATCCGGCTCCTGGCGTGATCGTCTATCATGTTGCCCCGGTGACTCAGGGTACTGTTCCTATCACACCGGACAATCCGGATGGTCGTCGTTACCCGGTTAAGTTCTACACTGGAAAATAATTATCATTAGTTAGAAATTCACACACCCTGTTATTCTCTCGAATACAGGGTGTTTTTATTTAGCATTTCTTTGACACTGTCATGGAAAAAATGTTTTAATCGTTTGTCTTATAATGGCGGCACTGCCCCATTCCCCTATGGCTAAAATCTTAAAATATCTGCGCACTTTAGCAGATCCGACCCGACTGCGGATACTCTCCCTTTTAGAAAAAGAAGTCCTTTCCGTGCAGGAACTTCAGTCTATTACGCGAATGGGACAGTCCCGCATATCCACCCATTTGGCTGTACTTCAGGAAAGCGGTCTTTTGACCTCTCAGCGCAAGGGACGGAGTACCCTTTATAAACTTTCCGATCTGGCAACTCTCCCCCATTCGGAGCTGATCTCATCCGCTCTTCAAGGCGCGCAGGAACTGCCCGATTATAAGACGGATCAAGTCAATCTTAAGCGAATACTCTCTCTGCGGGAAGAACATACCCGTCTTTTTTTTAATCAGGTAGCCGGTCGTTTCGATCGAAAATACGGTCCGGGCAGATCCTGGCAGGCATTCGGTCAGCTCCTGCTTAAAATGCTGCCTCCCCTGGTGATCGCGGATCTTGGTTCCGGTGAAGGCTTGATGAGCGAACTCTTCGCCCAAAGCGCGAAACAGATCATCGCCGTGGATAACTCTCCTAAAATCATTAAATTCGGCCAGGCTCAAGCCAAAAAAGCAGGGATCAAAAATATCGAATTTCGTTTAGGCGACATCCAAAACCCGCCTATCCCGGATGCCAGTGTCGATGTGGTCATCATCAGTCAGGTCCTTCATCATCTGGATGCTCCGGATCAGGCACTCTCCAGTGCATACCGGATACTGGTCCCCGGAGGTAAAGTTTTTATCCTGGATCTGCTGAAACATAACTTCTCAGAAGCGCACAAACTTTACGGAGATACCAAGCTGGGCTTTTCCGAAGGTGAGATCCATCTTCTGCTGGAACACGCCTTGTTCAAAAATATAGATATCACCATTGCAGACCGCGAAGAAAATCCACCTCATTTGCAGACATTATTGGTCACCGCTGTCAAACCCAGAATCGCCATCAGCAAATAAAAAATTCCGGGATCATGTATTTGAATTTTTTTATTGATACGCTCTGTCACCCCTTCAGGGTGAGAAATTAGGGGGATCCATTACCAGGGGTTACGCTGCGCTTACCCCCGGCTACCATCTTTGACCCGTTCCGGGTCATTAAAATGGAGCCGCGCTAGCGCGGCTGTAACTCGAAAGCTCAAAGAGCTTAAAATAATGTGGACGCGCGTCTCAGCGTCTCTTTATTATTCGATGCTGACAGAGAAAATATCCAGCAAACGGTTCAGATCTCCCTTACTGTAAAACTGTATTTCCAGTGATCCTTTTTCTCCGTCACTGGATTTTACTTTCACTTGAGTTCCAAAATGTTCACGCAGCTTTTCTTCGACCTTGCGGAGATGGACATTCGGAGCTGGCGGTGTCTTCGGTTGTGAATGTGCTGTCTTGTCCAGTTTACGCGCGACCAGCGTTTCCACCTCGCGTACACTCAACTTGCCATTGACCACTCGCTCGGCCATGGCCTGCATATCCTCAACAAATTCCAAAGACAAGATCGCCTTCGCGTGCCCCACACTCAAACGACCATCCGCCACCATGATCTGTACAGATTGGGGCAGTTTCAGCAAACGAAGCGCGTTGGCCACCACAACACGGCCTTTGCCGACACGAGCCGCCGCCGCTTCCTGTGTCAATTTGAACTCCCGGATCAACTGTTCAAAACCAATAGCCTCATCAATGGGATTCAGATTCTCACGCTGAAGATTTTCCACCATCATCAGCTCCAATGCCTTACGGTCATCAGCCTCGATAATGATGACTGGAACTTCTTTGAGACCAGCCGCTTTTCCGGCCCGGAGGCGGCGTTCACCGGCAATCAGCTCATACCGGGCATCCGAGCTTTTGCGAACGATCAGCGGCTGCATGATCCCATGCTCACGGATAGACTGTGTGAGTTCCTCCAGAGATTCTTTAATAAAATGCTTGCGTGGCTGCAATCGGGACGCAAACACTCGTTCTATCGGCACATTAAGAACAGCATCACGAGAAGACGCGGGATCTGTTTTCGCTTCCGGTTTTCCGGGTGTCGTTTTCTGTACCGTTGTATTATTTGAGGACGTCTTGGGTTTCCTATCCCCCATCAGTGCCCCAAAGCCTCTGCCTAAAGCGGACTTCGCCATACAACTAGATTCATCAAAAAATGTTTTTTTGTCAATCCTGAGTAAGCGTTTCTGATAAAATAAATCATAAAAGAAATCATTTAAAATAATTTTAACACATTGAATATCAATAAGAAATAATAAGAATAAGAAAAAGAAATAAAATATTTAGGCGAAATTTTTTTAAAAAAGCTTGCACTTTCTTCTATTTTCTGCAAAAATTTCTGCGGTGTCGGGAAGATGTCTTTTCGAGATCACGTTTTAATGTGATAGAAAAGCGCTTCAGATAAATAATTAATGTGGCTGGCTTTCGGCTCCGACTAGTTAGCCTTTGTTGATGTTGAGAAAATTGAGTTATGAACATGATTAAAACAGTTACAGTTGCGTCCGTTCTGGCTGCAGCTTCTGTCGTGCAAGCAGATGTTCTGTTTGACAGTACAAGTGCGTTCGAACATTCGAAAGTGCAGAGTTCTCCTGCTGCTCGGATAATCGGCGGCAGCATTCTGACCGATCTTGGTAATGATCGTAATGGAATCTATCCCCAATACACCATTACTGGTGCCGGTAATTTGAGCTTTGTTGCTGGAACGAGCCCTGATGTCGCGACGTTTGCTCTGTATGCCAATGACGCTTACTATACAGTGGGTGATGCCACTTATGTGGGACCTGGTTATCGTTTCGATGAATCCGCTTTCACATTTACCACTTATGAAGCGGGTCAGGAAAGTGCAATTTCCACGACCGGTTTTGTGAACTATGATACACCGATCACATACAATGACTATAACAGAGGGGGTTTGACCTATCTCGTCACCACCGAAAATGCGAATGGTCTGAGACTGCCCTTCTCCCAGGCTGACAGCATCTATATTACTTCCTTTGAGGATGGTACAAGCCCTAGTTACGACAAAGATATGTGGTACGGCAACAATCTGGATCAGAGCACTTGGAAAGAAACCCTCCATCTGCAATATGCCGAGACTACACAGCCGTTTGCTCTGCGCGTTGACGGTACCGCTACCCTCGTTCCTGAGGCCGGTACATTCCAGCTCGCTATGATGGGCTTAGCCTCTCTGGTTGGTTTCGCTGGTCTGCGTCGTTTCAAACGCGACTAATTCTGATTAGTTGATTTTCAAAAAAGTGTGGAGTTTGCTCCACACTTTTTTTGTTTCTGTCACCCAACAAAAAAGACGCACTGTTCATGCGTCTTTTCTTTTTTGATTTTCTTTCTTTACGGCTAATCCGTCATCCAGTCCATGATCGCTTTCTGGGTATGGAGACGGTTTTCTGCCTGGTCAAAGATGTTCCCGGCAAACTGCTCGAATATCTCTTCCGTGATCTCCTTGCCCCGATAGGCAGGCAGGCAATGCAGCACCATCACATCCTTATTGGCCAGGGAAACCAGTTCTTTATTGATCTGATAGTTCTTCAGCAGACTGATCCTCTGAGCGCTTTCGCTCTCTTTGCCCATAGAGATCCAGGTATCCGTATAAAGCACATCCGCGCCTTTCGCGGCCTCCTTAGGATCACCCGTGCGATAGATCTTAGCACTGCTTCCGGCGCGTTCCAGCACTTCATCCGGGAGCTGATACTCTTTGGGCGCGGCAATGCGAAGCTCAAAACCCAGCTTAGCCGCCGCGAACGCCCAGGAAATGGGGATATTGCAGGCTCCATCGCCCACAAAGGTCACCACTTTCCCCTGGATAGAGCGCATCTTCTCTTCCACGGTGAATATATCCGTCAATATCTGGCAGGGATGCTCCCAGTCTGTCAGCGCGTTCACGGTAGGAATACCGGAATACTGCGCAAAATCTTCCACATCCTGCTGCTTGAAAGTGCGGATAACACAGCCGTGGGTCATGCGTCCCAGAACACGCGCCGTATCCTTGATCAGCTCTCCGCGTCCCAGCTGGATATCATTGGCACTCAGGAAAAGTGCGTTTCCTCCCAGCTCATGGATGCCCACCTCAAAGGAAACTCTGGTTCGTGTGGATGATTTAGCAAAAATCATTCCCCAGGTTTGTCCTTTCAGCGGGAGCAGGGTCCGGGAACCCCGTTCACGTTTGAACATGGCGGTGTTCTCCAGTATCTGCTTCATATCGCGAAGCGGGAGTTTTTCAATACTAAGTAAATGGTTCATATTTTTTCTTTATCCTTTATTAAATTCTTTAGCTGTTTTTTCAATAATTGTCAGAGCTTCCTCAGTCTCCTGAGCACTCAGATTCAACGGCGGCAACAGTCTCACTACGGACGCTCCGGCCGGAATAGCCAGCATGCCATTTTCTGTCAACGCATTCACAAATTGAACAGACGGTGTGGCCGAGGATCTCTTAAAAACGGATGACTCCATATTCAGAGAAAATCCCTGCATAAAACCCATGCCTCTGGATTTTTCGATCACATTCGGATACCGGACGGCCATTTCCGTAACGGCGTTCTTTATCACAGCTCCTACTTTGCGTACATTCTCCGCCAAGTGATCCCTCTCTATAACTTCCAGCACTTTTCGTGCCACGGCGCATGCCAAAGGCGTTCCGCCGAAAGTCGTGGCATGAGTACCGGGTCCCAGCAGATCCGCGTAGGGTTTCCTCACCCAGAACGCGCCCATCGGGAAACCGCCGGCGATCCCTTTGGCCATACTGAACGCGTCCGGCAGGAAACTCTTGCCGTCAGCGGTATCTTTCAAAATCTCCTGAAAACTGCAGAAACTGCCGGAGCGATAGTAACCGCACTGCACTTCATCCATCAAAAGCAGGATATTCCGTTCCGTGCAAAGCTTGCGCAATCCGGCCAGATATACCGGATCAGCCGGTGTGATCCCGCCTTCGCCCTGGATGCCCTCAATCAAAATAGCTGCGGTCTTGGGACCGATCGCCGCTTCCGCCGCCTTCAGATCGTTATAAGGAATGTATTTGAACCCTTCCACGACCGGATCAAAGCCTTTCTTGACCTTGTCCTGACCTGTAGCAGCGATGCCGGCCAGAGTGCGTCCGTGGAAAGAATGCAGCGCGGTAATGACCTCATAACGTCCGGTCTCATTGCCAAACTTGCGGGCCAGCTTATAAAGTCCCTCATTAGCCTCGCCACCGCTGTTGGCAAAAAAGCACTTGCCTTCTCCCACGCGGCTGACGATCTCCTGAGCTAAACGCCCCTGTCCCTCATGATAATAAAGGTTGGAAATATGGATCAGTTTACGGGCTTGCTGAGCCAGTGTTTCAGCCAATTCCGGATGTGCGTGTCCCAGGGAACAAACGGCGATCCCGGATCCCATATCTAAATAACGCTTTCCATCCGCGTCCCAAACATAACTTCCTTGAGCGTGATCCAACACTAAATCGAACCGGCCGTAGCTCGGTACGACATAATCATTGAACAACTGTTTGATTTTTTCTGCTTTTTCGCTCATAAATTCTCTATAAAATCAATTCTGTTCCCACTCCCGAGTGGGTAAAAATTTCCAGCATCACACTGTGCGGCATCCGTCCATCCACCAGAGACACCTTTTCCACACCGGCACGGATCGCTTCCACCGCGCTGTCTATCTTCGGGATCATGCCGGCATCGATCACACCGCATTTTTTCAATCCGTCCACTTCGGAAACCTGCAGCTGCGAGATCAGCGAAGTGGGGTCTTTCAAATCGCGCATCAGTCCCGGCACATCGCTCATAAAGACCAACCTTCTTGCTTTCAGCGCGATAGCAACCTGTGCCGCAGCGATATCGGCGTTGCAGTTATAAAAATTACCTTCCCCGTCTTGAGCCGTGGGGCTGATGACAGGAGTGATATTATTAGCGATGCAGTCCAAAATTTGTGCCGTATCCACTCCATTGACTTCACCTACAAAGCCGACATCCAACATCTCCCCGTTCTCGCCGGGAACCAGTTTCTTTCTGCATTTCAGGACCTTGCTGCCGGGAAAACCCTTTGCCTTGCCGCCAAAACGCTGGATCGTTTCCACGATGCGCGGATTGATCTCATAGGAAAGGACTTTTTCCACCACGTTCATGGTCTGCTGATCGGTCACGCGCATTCCCTGGATGAAGCGTGTCTCGATGCCGGAATCTTTCAGCGCACGGGTGATCGCCTTGCCTCCGCCGTGGACTACCACCGGATTGATCCCGACCGCTTCCAGAAACGTGATGTCACGGGCAACACTGTCCCGCTGATCAGGATCCTTCGCGTCCATGAAACTGCCGCCGTATTTGATGACGAATGTCTCACCGCGGTAACGCTGGATATAAGGCAGTGCCTCCAACAGGAAATCAGCCCGTATGATCAACTGATTCAACGTCATATCTATTCACCTTTGTTAAAATCCACGTATTCTTCCGTCAGATCCGCCGTATAGAACAGCGTACTGACCTTTCCCAGATTCAAGAAAATATGCAAATCGAACTCCTTCTGCTGAGTGATTTTCTGCACGGTTGCCAGAGGGATATCCGTCGGCTGACCGGCCTTCAGAACGTAAACGATATTGCTGTCACCAGGCAGACTGTAGGCCAGATCTACCTTGTTTTCATCCACATGTGCGGAGGAATAACCGATCGCGTCCAGCACGCGTCCCCAGTTCGGATCGCCGCCGCACCAGCTGGTCTTGACCAGAGCGCTGTTGGCCACCGCGCGAACCGCCGCATCAGCGTCCGCAAAAGTCTCGGCTCCTTCCAGGCGGATGGTGATAAAGCGGGAAACACCCTCCCCATCACGCACCATCTTATGCGCCAAAGCCAGACAGACATGGGCTAAAGCCTGGCTGAAATGTTTAAAATCATCCGATTCTATGCTGGTGATCCGGGGATTGCCGGCCAATCCGTTGGCCAGTGCCAGCACCGTATCATTCGTACTCATGTCACCATCCACAGAAATACGGTTGAAGCTATTGGCCACAGCGTCTTCCAATGCGATCTGGAGGATCTTCGGCTCGATCGCCGCGTCCGTTGTGATAAAGCCCAGCATCGTCGCGTGGAGCTGTCTCGGTGTCGCTGCCGGACGTTTGCCGGTCGCGCTCATGCCCGGCTGGATCATACCGGCACCTTTACACATGCCCGCCACACGGACTGTCTTGCCTCCCAGAACCAGTTCTACCGCTGTCTCCTTGGAAACATTGTCGCTGGTCATGATCGCTTCCGCAGCAAAATGAGCCGACTCCGCTGTATCCGAAGCCGTCTCCAAAGCCATCCGGATGCCCCGTTCCACATTCTCCATCGGCATCTGCACGCCGATACGTCCTGTAGAACAGACCAGCACCTTTTCGGCCTCGATCCCCAGCAGTTCCGCTGTCAGCTCAGTCATACGCCGCGCGTCCCGGATACCCTGTTCACCCGTGCAGGCATTCGCGTTGCCGGAATTGGCCACCACCGCGCGCGCCACACCGCCGGGCACACGCGACTCGGAAACCTTCACCGGAGCCGCGCAGACCTGATTCGTCGTGAACATCCCGGCCACACTGGCATCCACCGCAGAATACAGAACCGCCAAATCACGTTTCTGCCCCTTGCTGGAGCCTTTTCCCGTACCCAAACGCTTGATATCACAGAAAACGCCACCGGCACGAAAACCAGCCGGAGCGGTCACCCCTTCATTGGGCAATATCTTGAACAATGGTTCCATGAATAAAAAATAATCGTCTCAGTAAAAATAAAAGAAAAAAGGGAAAATAAAAAGCACCTCCCAATGAATCTTTTTATGAAGGGTCTCCCCGTTCGTCTAAAGAATCATCGGCAGTAAAAACAATACCTCTTGCAGGTCAATCTCTGACAACCGCACACCCCAATACATCAACATGATACGGACAAAAAGTCAACCCGATTCCGCGCTGAAAAATAAAAAATTTTATCCACAGCCGTTTTCGGGGACATAATTCTCTTCTTTTGAATGGAATAAGGGCGGAACTAATTCGTAACTCAAACGTTCCGCCCTAAAATCGTTAGAACGGTGTGATTATAACTGATTCCCACGAACAAAGTCAACACACCAGTTCATAAATATCTTCCTTGATATCCTTTATTCCCGCTTCTTGGGAGGTGATATTTTTTCAGCAAGTTTCTGGATATAAACGTACAATGCCGGAATGAAGAAAATTCCCAGCGCACTGGCCAGCGTCATGCCGAAAAAGACGGTCGTACCCAGAGACTGACGGCTGGCCGCGCAGGCACCGGAAGCGATCACCAGCGGCAGCACACCAAACAGAAAGGCGAATGAAGTCATCAGAATCGGACGCAAACGCAGTCCGGCCGCCTCAATGGCCGCTTTTTCAATATCCATTCCCTTGTCACGGCGCACCTTGGCATATTCCACGATCAGAATGGCGTTCTTGGCCGCCAGACCCAGGAGCATGACCAGACCAATCTGGAAATAGACATCGTTGGGCATCCCGCGCATAAATACTCCCAGGAACGCGCCCAGAACACCGATCGGCAGACCAAAAATCACCGAGAACGGAACCGCCCAGCTCTCGTACAGCGCGGACAGAACCAGGAACACGAAAACCAGCGCCAAAACGAACACAGCGATCTGCTGCGCGGTTGTCGTCTGTTTCTCTTGATATGCGATGCCTGTCCATTCATAGCCAAAACCTTCGGGCAGACTTTCCTGAGCCATCTGCTCAATGGTATTCATGGCCGTACCGGAGCTGACCCCTGGCATGGTCTGGATCTGGAGCTCCGCTGTACGATACATGTTATAGTGTCTCAAACTGTCCGCACCATTTGTCGCGACGATCGTGGCCAAAGTGTTGACCGGGACCATTTCACCTTTGTCGCTCTTGACATAGATGTTCCCAATATCCTTTTCGTTCATGCGATATTCGGGCTTGGCCTGTAAGTATATTTGGAAATTACGGGCGAACCGTGTGAACTGATTCACATAAGCACTGCCCAGATAGACCTGCAGCGAGGTATAAAGACGATCGAGCGGCACTTGAAGCTTTTTCATTTTATCTCTGTCCAGATCCACATAAACTTCAGGAACCTGTGTGCTGTAGAAAGTAATAGCCGAGGAAAACATATCTTCCCTGGCAGCGAGTTTCTCCAGAAAATCATTTGTCACCAATTCCAGATCCTGGGGCTCTACACCTCTGCGGTCCTGCAACTCGAACTGGACACCGTCTACCATTCCTAAACCGCTGATGGCCGGGGCACCACCCGCAGCAAATATCGCGTCAGGGAACTTGTTCAGCTCCATGGAAATCTTCTGGAGCAAATAATCAACCTTCTGTTCCGGCAGAGGTCTTTCCTCCCAATTCTTTAACGTCACAACAACAGAACCGTAATAAGTGCTGTACTCAGTCTGGAACAGATTCAGGCCGCTGATGCTGATCACATCCTGTACCTCTGGCAAGCTATAGAGATATTTCTCCACCTTTTCCATATAGGCCTGAGTCCTTTCCAGACTGGAACCCGGCGGCAGCATACCGACACCGAAAATAACGCCCTGATCCTCCGTAGGCACAAAAGATGTCGGAGTCGTCATTGCCAGCTTCAAAGCTCCAAAATAAAGCCCGCACAACAGCAGCAGACAAATCACTACTCTGCGGATCAGAAGTGCGGACAGCGCCTGATAACCATGGGTCGTCTTTTCAAATATCTTATCGAACCAGCGGGAAAAGATCGCGATGGGACTCTTGCTGTCCTTTTTGCGCGGACGCAGGATCATAACGCACAAGGCCGGAGTCAAGCTCAGTGCCACAAAAGCGGACAGCATCACCGAAACCGCCAGAGTGATAGCAAATTGTTTGTAAAGCATTCCCGTGATACCTCCCAAAAAGGCCACAGGGATGAACACCGAAACCAGCACCAGAGCAACACCTACTACCGCACCGGAAACGTCTTCCATCGCCGCGAGTGTAGCCTGCAAAGGTGTTTTCCCCTTGCTTAAATACAATTCTACCGCTTCCACAACGACAATAGCGTCATCTACCACGATACCAATAGCCAGCACCATAGCAAACATCGTCATAGTATTGATGCCGAATCCCAGCGGACCAAAGACCGCGAAGGTACCTATAATGGAGATCGGGACCGCAATGATGGGAACGATCGTTGCACGGAAATTCCCCAGGAAAACGAAAACAACGATGAAAACCAGTCCAAACGCCTCAAAAAGCGTTTCAATGGTTTCATGGACAGAAGCATTGATAAACACGGTGCTGTCATAAGGAAAATCAAAATGCAGACCATCCGGAAAATTCTTCTCGATTTCGGCCAATTTTTGGCGTACCAGCTTAGCAGTAGCCACACCATTGGCATCTGACAACTGATAAACAGCCATCAGGGCTGCATTCCTCTGCTTATAGTGACCGGAAGATTTATAAAGACGGCTGCCCAGTTCCACATCGCCCAGATCCTTTGCTCTCAGCATAGAACCATCCTTATCCGCACGAATGATGACATCCCCAAACTCCTGTTCTTCCACCAGACGCCCTTTCATTTTCACCGTCTTGGAAAAAGCCGTTCCCGGCACAGCCGGCGGGTAACCGACCTGACCACTGGCAGCTTCACGGTTCTGCTCGGAGACAGCACTATACACATCACTGGCATCCACACCCATCTGAGCCATTTTATCGGGATTGAGCCAATAGCGCATGGAATAATCCTGAGCCGTGAACAAGCTGACTTCACCCACACCTGTCACACGTTTCAGTTCTGTGACGATATTCAAATAGGCATAATTATTCAGAAAGACAGAATCATATAGGTCCGCCTTGTCCTCATCCGCATACAAAGCCCCCATCAAAAGGATGTTTGGGGACTGTTTGGTGATGGTGATACCCTGACTGACCACTTCGGAAGGCAGAGAAGCCTGAGCCTGGGAAACACGGTTCTGAACATCCACAGCCGCGATATCCAGATCATAACCCGTTTCAAAAACAACATTGATGGACGACTGGCCGTCGTCCGTGTTAGAGGAATACATATAGATCATTCCCTCCACACCATTCATCTGCTCTTCAATGGGACGGGCAACCGTATCTTCTACCACACGGGCATTAGCACCGGGATAACTAGCCGTCACACATACCGTAGGCGGCGCTACATTCGGAAACTGCGCCACCGGCAGTCTGGTTAAACTCACCAGGCCCATGATCAGGATCACAATGGACATTGCCATCGCGAAAACTGGGCGGTAAATGAAAAACTTTGCCATAGTGATGATTCTCTAGAAATTGAAATTAGAAATCAAGAGTTAGAAGCTTCCTTTTGAGGCACGCCCGACTTCACTTCAGCTGATTCTTCCGATGTGACCGGTGTTACTGTCATCCCGTTTCTCAGTTTCAAAAGACCTTTCACGACAATCTTTTCTCCATCTTTCAATCCATCGGAAATGATCATCTCATTGTTTGCCGTGTGTTCCACTTTCAAAGGTCTCATAGAAACCTTGTTATCCTCGCCCAAGGCGTAAGCCATCGTGATGCTCTGCACCTGCATCGTCGCTGCCTGGGGGATCACGAATACATTGGTATAGGTGGCCGCCGGTATCCGTACTCTCGCGAACTGATTCGGACGCAAATGTCCTTCCGGATTCGGAAATTTCGCTTTCACTTTCAGAGTTCCGGTCGCCGCGCTGAATTCACGATCCACGAAGAAAACCGATCCTTTGTGGGAATAAGTCGTTCCATCCACCATCACCAGCTCAATATCGGCAATATCAGCATCATTTTCTTTGAAAGACTCATGCCCGTTTTCATCCGTAGTGACTTTGAAAACCCCATTGGTGGTGCTCATGATATAAATCTGCTCACTCAGCGGGAAGCTCACCCACATCGGATCTGTTACATTCATCGATCCCAGCGTCGTAGAACCGGAATTGACCAGATTGCCCGGACGCACCTTGATCTCACCCAGCAGCCCCTGATACGGAGCCCGAATCTCTGTGTAGCTCAGATCCAGTTCAGCCGAATGCAGTTTGGCTTTGGATGACAAGACGGCGGCCGCACATTCCTTAGCAGCGGCATCATATTCGTCATACCGTGCCTGGGAAATGACTTCCTGATCCAAAAGTTCCTTTCCACGTCTCAGATCCGCGTCCGCGTGAGCCGATTTGGCCTCATCTATGGCCAGCTGGGCTTCCGCGGCCTTCCTGGCCGCCTCATAGAGAGAAGGATCGATCTCAAACAGCAGTTCATTCGATTTGACCGTAAAGCCTTCCTTGGGAGAAACACTCTTGAGATAGCCTGAAACCTGAGCCTGAAACTCTACTGTGGCCGGAGACTCTATATTTCCCACAACTTCTACATAGCCCAAGTAATTCGTTGGATGCAAGGTCATTATTTCCACATTAGGACCTTTTATCTCCATCGTTGTTTCATTTTTCTGTTTAGAGCAGCCCGCCCCTATAGACAAGGCCAGACTCACAGCGCAAAGAGCGCTCAATACAGTTTCAAATCTTTTCGTGTTCATTGATCATCCAATAAATTGGCTTTGACTCTTATTGTAACAATAAAGCCTCTCAAGTCTAAATATGTATGGCCTTTTTCTCAATAAAATTTCTCAATAAAAAAAGGGAGACCTTTGAGCGGTCTCCCCCGAAAATATCAAATCCGAAGATTAAAGTTCACAACCCTCTATTTTCCAGCCGTCACGATACGACTTATGGACGTACTCAGTGGCTTCCTTGGAATTTGTGAACTTGAACTGTTCCTGATCCCAATGCAGACGGATGCGGGTCAGATCCTCGCGCAGGCCCATTCTCAGAGCCACATTGCCCATCAGAACGACTTCCGCCAAAGGAGCGGCCTGGTCGAAATTCATGCGGGCCGGTGTCTTCGGATCTTTACAGGCAATGACGAATTCCTGATAGTGACCCGGAGAACGTTCCAATGTCTTGGGAATGTCCCCTACTTCTTTACGGCGTTTCTCATCAAAGATGGTCGAATCCAGGATCATACCTTCATCGCCAATGATCAGACGACCGTTTTCGGCCATCGCGACACCTTCGGGAACGATGTCGGGACGGAACGGACGCAGACCACCATCGTACCATACCATCTTCAGAGGCGGTTTGCCGTCATAGCTGTCGAACTGCCATTCCACCACGGAACCCAACGGGAATGTTTCCTCATTCACACGAGTGGAGACCGCATGGACAGTCTTGGGATAGTGACCCGTCAGACCGCAGGCACGGAAAATAGGCGCATAGAAGTGACATCCGATATCACCCAGAGCACCGGTTCCGAAATCCCACCAACCGCGCCATACAAACGGATGATAAGCAGGATTATACGGACGAGCAGGAGCGGTACCCAGCCAGAGATCCCAATCCAGATTCTTCGGAACTTCCGGTGTTCCCTGCGGGCGGTTCACACCCTGCGGCCAGTATTCACCAAAGAGGCCGTTGGAAGGACGGTCTGTCCAAACATGGAGCTCACGGACTTTGCCAATGGCTCCGGCCTGGATCATTTCACAAAGGCGATAGGTATCTTCCGAAGCCTGTCCCTGGTTGCCCATCTGTGTAGCGACACCGTACTTGCGGGCTTCCTTCATCACCCACATGGATTCATACATCGTGTGGGTCAAAGGTTTTTCGCAATAAACATGTTTCTTGCGGCGGATAGCGGAAATGCTGGCCGGAGCGTGAGTGTGATCGGGTGTTCCGACCACGACCGCGTCGATCTGATCTTCCATTTCATCCAGCATCTTGCGGTAGTCTTTGTAACGCTTGGCCTTAGGGAATTGATTGAAGATCCCTGCCGCTTTGTCCCAATCCACATCGCAAAGCGCCACGATATCCACATCCGGGATCGATGCCAGATTGCGGATATCATGTCCGCCCTGGCCGCCGATACCAATGCCGGCGATCCTGACACGTTCACTGGACGGAGAAGCTCCGTTCAAACCTATAACACTGCCGGGGACGATAGTAAATGCTGTCGCCGCCAGCGCAGACGCTCCCAGAAAATGTCTTCTGGAAATCCCATGTTTACATTCGATTTTTTTCATAATCTACAAGAATAAAATAATTTATCGTTAATTCTTTTTATACACTCTTACGGTGTGTTCCAGCATGACCTCGTTCCCCGGTTTGAGTTCTTCTCCTTCAGGAACGAATTGATAAGAAAGTGTATTATTGTTCTTCACCCAGTTCAGATAGCCGGTACCCTTCTTCAGCACCGTGGCGGAAGTAACTTCCTTGCCTTCAGCATCCTTCGTGGTGGTCTTTTCATTGCTGTACACCGTCACAGGGAAGACGACCAGGTGTCTATCCGGATTGACATCGGGATAGACTGTTCCCTTCATGTCTTCGATCGCACCGGTCTGATAGGTGACCGTTCCGTTGATCTCGGTCTGAGTCAGGATGATGCTTCCGGTAGTGACTGCATTGGCTTTAGTGGTAGTAATATCCAGGGCGATCTTAGCTCCGGACTTGTCACTGCCTGTCCAGTAACCGGCGCAGGTCGCGTCCTTCTGGGAAGCGTACTGCAGACCAAAGCTCAAAGCGAACATGATGACCACGATGCAGGCAATAACACCCCAGGCGCGCATCGGACGGCGGGCAGCCACTTCTTTCTCGTCTGTCTGGTCTTTGAACGCGAAAGCGAAGAGCAGGAAAATAACAACGGACAGGATCGCGGCAAAGTACCATATCCCGTTCCAGTCAAACTGGGTAATACTCTGGATCGTTCCGTCAGCCGCGATCTTCTCCACCACAGAGCTGTAGTGAGCGTTCACAGCGGCTACGACCAGACTGCCTACATAGAAACCGGCACCCAGTGTCATGAAGTAGAGGAATCCCTGAGCGTTGCTGCGGATAGCTTCCGGAGCGCGCTTGTCGATATAGATCTGCCCGGAGACAAAGAAGAAGTCATAAGCCATACCGTGCAGAGCGATACCCATGATGATCATCCACCAGAGGTTGCCCGTGGTTCCCGCGGCCTGGCCGAAGCAGCTCAGACGCAGCACCCAGCAGAGCATACCCAGAAGCAGCACCTTCTTGATGCCCAATTCCTTGAACATGATGGGCATGATCAGGAAGAAGCCGACCTCGATCCACTGACCGATGGTCATCGTCATGGCGATCTTCTCGATGCCGCTCTCGGCCAGATACAAACCTGTTTCGTTGAAGTAGAAAGTGATGGGGATACAGGTGAGGAACGAACCCAGCATGAATACCAGCACATTGCGGTCTTTGAGCAGAGCCAGCGCGTCCAGTCCCAAAATGTCGTGAACCGTGGGTTTCTTATCGCTCTGGACCGGAGGTGTATGAGGCAGAGTCAAGCAGTAGAGACCCATTGCCGCGCTGAAAGCCGCTGTCACATAGAACATTCCGGCAGATGTGTCATAATGCAGCGCGGAAATGATGAAACCGGCCGCGATCCATCCCAGACTGCCGAACACACGGATGTAGGGGAACTGTTCGCCCGGATTATCCAAATGTTTGAAAGAAAGAGAATTGGCCAAAGGAAGAGTCGGCATGTAGCAGATCGTATGCAGCAGCAGGAATGTAAAGAACAGAATAAAATCATTCTGCATCACCGCCAGGATCGCGAACCCTGCGCCGAGGAAACTCAGCACGGAC
>JAEENR010000222.1 GCA_016283885.1 Verrucomicrobiota bacterium | reverse complement strand
CGATCACTGTTCCGTTCAGTGTGACCGTGATATGGCGGCCGTCGGCCTTGATCTCTTCGGTGTTCCACTCGCCGGGGGCTTTCTGGAAGCCGCGCTTGGCTGGGAAGATGCCGTAAACAGAACCATGATACTGCCAAGGCTGGAGTTTCTCATAGACCTTGTGCTCGTTATCCAGCACCTGGATCTCCATACCCATATAGGCGGCATCGCCTTCGTAAGGAGCGCGGATGCCCACGCCGTTATTCGCGGCCGGGGTCAGCTTCACGTCGAAACGAAGGATGAAATTGGAATACTCCTTCTCGGTGAAGAGATTACCGCCTCCGTTAGCGGGACAGATGATCGTTTCGTCCTGCACCACATAGCCGGGACCTCTGCCGCCGACCAGTTTCCAGCCGTCCAGGTTCTTTCCGTTAAATATCTGTGTAAATCCTTCCTCTGCAGCAAAGGAGGACGACAACGTCAGCGCCGTTGTCACAGCCGTCAAAGCAATGTATTTAAAAATACTCATCGCCCCTGAGTATAAAAAAAATCAGATTTTCCTCAAGAAAAATCCTGTCACTTCCTCAAAAAACAGAAAAGTCCCCCTGCCGGACATCGTTTCATTCCCGGCGCCGCCGGAAGCGGAGCGACTGCTGAAAATAATATTAACACATTGAAATGGATACAAATAGATAATTTTTCACAAGAATCGTCTTGAGGGATTTGACCACCCACAGCATTTTTATATTTTTCTCCCTGTCCGTGCCCAGAATAAGCCGTCCGCGGGACAAAATCGCCTCCCGGAACGGCCATTCCGGGCTAAAAATTAAAAACATCGTCAATACCCGCTTGACTTTTAAAGGGTTGACCTCTATCCTAGAATGCGATGCGGGTGGCGAAAGGGCTGTTGGACAAACCTCTCCGTGCGGAAAGGCAGAGCTTTCTATTCCCGATGTTCTTTTTATTCAATAATATATATTATGAAAGAAACCTATAAATACGGTATGATGGGCCGTCGCGACTTCCTCAAAACAGCCGCGTTGGCAACCCTGGGCACAATGTCTGCCCCCTATATCATGCGCGCGGGTGCTACCAGCAAGCTGAAAGTTGGTATCATCGGCTGCGGCGGTAAAGGTGAAAGTGACGCGGAAGCTCTGATGGGCGAAGATATCGTTGCCCTTTGTGATGCTGATGATCGCAGAGCCGCTACCATTCGGAAGAAATGTCCCAATGCCCGCTATTACAAAGATTACCGCGTCATGCTCGAGAAAGAAAAATATCTCGACGCGGTGACCGTTTCCACCCCTGACCACAACCATGCTCCTGCCGCCATGATGGCTATGCAGAGAGGTTTGCACGCTTTCGTGCAGAAACCGCTGGTCCACTCCGTTTACGAAGCCCGCGAGATGCGCAAAGCCGCCGCTCAGTACAAAGTGGCCACCCAGATGGGCAACCAGGGTTCCGCTGAACCGGGTCTGCGCCGCGCTGTGGAATGCATCCAGGCCGGTATGATCGGTGATGTCAAAGAAGTCCATGTGTGGTCCAATCGTCCGATTTGGCCTCAGGGCATCTCTGAACCTCTCCCGAAAGCTCCGATCCCTGCCGGTGTGGATTGGGATATTTGGTTAGGACCCGCACCTGTCCGCGAATACGGCGAAGGTTATCTGCCGTTCAACTGGCGCGGCTGGCTCGACTTTGGTACAGGCGCTCTGGGCGATATGGCCTGCCATACCTGCAATATGCCGTTCCGCGCTCTGGAACTCGGTTATCCGACCAGCGTCATTGCTGAGAAGCTCGACGGTGCCAACAAGCAGACCTATCCCAACAAGTCCCGCTTGAAATTTGAATTCCCGGCCCGCAAGAAATACGTCCCGGTGACCTTCTACTGGTACGACGGCGGCTGGAAACCGAATGAAGACATCACCAAGGACATCAAAGAGATGATGGACGAGATCCCCGGCTCCGGCTGCTTGATGATCGGTACCAAGGGTCAAGTCTTCTCTCCGGATGACTACGGCGCAAAATTCTATGTCAAGATGAACGAGGATAAAGAGTTCAAGGCCAGCAACAATCACGAAGCTGCCAGCGAGAACGTCATCCCCGTCACCATCCCGCGCTCCATTGGCCACGCCAAGGAATGGATCGAAGCCTGCAAAGGCGGCAAACCGGGTTACTCCAACTTCGACATCGCCGCTTATCTGACTGAGATCATCCTGCTCGGCTGTATCGCTATCCGCGTGGGTGAAGGCAAACTCATGGAATGGGACGGCCCCAACATGAAGTCTCCGAACTGCCCTGAAGCAGCCCAATTCGTGAAACGCGAATACCGCAAGGGCTGGAACTGGTAGTTCCTCACAGACTGGGCTTTGCGCCCGGTCCGTTCAATTTCATATTCATTTCAGACCGGAAGAGACCCTTCCGGTCTTTTTGTTTATAACAAATGGCTGATCCCGGCGGGAAATTGCCATTATTGCCATAAACGGTTTGGCGGCGGGGCGCTTTTGGATAGATGCTTCCGTCCGTATGAACTACAAAATAAAACAACGCTCCAGTATCGCCGGCGCTCCGATACTGTCGCGTCCTTCTTATTCCACACAGCGCCCTCAATCCCTCACCACGGAAATACTGGCTCACCAGCTGGACGCTTTCCGGGCCGGATATCTGCGCGAGGCGGCTCTGACCTGGGAAACGATGGAGGATCGGGATGACACAGTCCATATTTCCGCCTCCAAACGCAAGAAAGCCGTCGCACGCCACGATTACGAGATCCTGACCGTGGAGGAATCCGCCGCCGCGCTGGCTCACAAAGAGGCTCTGGAATACTTTTACTCCCATCTGCGGGTCACTCACGCTCTGGACGAAAACGTGCAGGGCGGCTTCCAGCTGCTCGTGCGCCAGATGATGGATGCCGTCGGCAAGAAATACGCCGTCCATGAGATCGTCTGGAAACCGGAGGAGGACGGCCGCCTGAGCGCCGAACTGCGGTTCGTGCCGCTGTGGTGCTTTGAGAACACCACGGGGCGGCTCCGTTTCAAGCCGGAGGAATTCGGCAGCCGGACCCGTCCCCTGGAAGAAGGCGGCTGGATGGTCAGCGTGGGCGAAGGACTGATGATGGCCTGTTCCGTAGCCTGCCTGTTCAAACAGCTCCCCTTGCAGGACTGGCTGCTCTACAGTCAGCGTCACGGCACCCCGGCCATCCTGGGCACCTGCTCCGCGGAACGGGGTTCGGAAGACTGGAACAACATGGCGGAGGCCCTGCGCGAGTTTGCCCTGAACGCCGCCGTGCTGATCTCCCCCTCCGAGAGCATCCAGGTGGTGGACCGGGGCAGCGGCGGCACGCTCCCGTTCCCGGCGCTGGTGGAGGAAATGACCCGCGCTATCATCTCGCTCTGGCGCGGCGGCGATCTCTCCACCCGTTCCATCCATTACGGCACCGGCGCTTCCATGCAGCAGGATGAAGCGCTGCTGCTGGAGACGGACGACTCCGAATGGATATCCGAGACGCTCCATTCCTATCTGGATATCTGGGTGATCCGCTATCTGTTCGGCCGGGATGTCCAGCCGCTGGCCCGTGTCCACCTGAACAACTCACAGCGTTCCAATGTGGATATGGATCTGAAAGTGGATGAATTCCTGCTGAGGCACCGCGCACCGCTCTCACTGCGCCAGATGCTGGAACGCTACCAGCGCTCCCTGCCGGCTCCCGGTGAAAAGCTGGTACTGCCCGAAACCGATGAAACCGATATTGAAAAAACAACTGAAACCCTGACTCCCTAATGAAAACCGAATATACTGAACTGACTGCCTGTACCCAACCCATCCGTGCCCGTGATGAATGGGTGCTGCTCGCGCCCCGGGGGGATCATCCCCATGAACGGGGCATCCAGCGTGTGGACGAGGAATCCCTGCGCCGGATCGTGGGTTCCTTCCACAGCCTGTGGGGACGTGTCAAACGCGCTCTGGTCGGCCGCAAAGTTTACTGCGGACACCCGGACGCTCCCGACCTGGCCGGCCGCTATCCCGATCACACCGTTTACGGTCTGATCAACGACCTGGAACAGCGCGCCGGGGGACTTTATGCCCGGCTCACCCTCACCGAAGAAGGTGTCAAACTGGTAAACGGCGGTGTGCGCTGGCTCTCGCCCTACTGGAAAGCCGAAGAGATCGGCCGCGCGGACAGCCGCAAAGTCTATCGCCCCGTGGAGCTGGTCTCCGTGGGACTGACCCGCCATCCCAATATCCGCGGCGAGTCACTGGCCAACAGCCGGAACACACCGGGACACTCCCCGCTCCCGCAAATGAAAACCGAAGCGCTGACCGCCGGTCTGCGCCGGCATTACTCCGCCTCGCTGCGGACCCTCCACAACAAAGAAGAGATCCGCGCCCTGGTGAACGAAAAACGCGCCTCCGGCCAAAGCTACGACGACGCGTTCCAAATGTTCTTCCAATAAAAGAACCACGGATGGGATTAAAGAACCACGGATGGACACAGATGGACACAGATAATTAATTGATTTACAATAAGATGAACCGTAGAGACGCGCGACCCGCACGTCTTTTTTGTTATCCGATCCCGAAGGGATCCATTCTGAATACCCTCGCAGAGGGTATCGTCACTTAGGCCCGGGTTGGGCGCGAAGCGGCCTACCCGGGTAACGAGATCCCCGCTGGATCACAACCCCGCAAGGGGTTGCGTATAAAACACAAATGGTTACCCATTTACGCAACCCCATACGGGGTTGAAATGAATGTGTATCCGTTACCCCGGGTAGAATGCTGCGCATTCAACCCGGGGCTATGTGACAAAACCCCTTTGCAGGGGTTTTCATAATGAGACGCGAGATTCTCGCGTCTCCTTTGTAAAGTCCTGAAAGGACGGCCAGATCACAGGCAGGGATGAAGCGAAGCGAAATCCCTGCTCAACATCAACAACTGTTTAAGTCCCGAAGGCGACGACAGAGTCAAACGCCGGCCTCGCATTGCAAACATATATAACATATTATTATTAAATTGTTTATAAAATATCTGCGTTG
>JAEENR010000221.1 GCA_016283885.1 Verrucomicrobiota bacterium | reverse complement strand
AATGTTATAGAAAACGAGGTCTATAAAGTAATCTTGTGTATCAGTTACAATATGCTGTTGTCTGGCTACAAATGCAAAGCCCTTTCCCATTTCCGTAAGAAAATCGCGTATATGGGTTAGAATTGCAGATTCCAATTCAGATTCGGCAAAAGAATCTTCCGTTTTAAAGCCTAGAAACTCTGCAACTATTGGATTTTTTAAAAGTTCAAATTTATTAGACTGTAATTCTTTTGTGTTTTTCTGCATATCTTTGATTACAGCATCTTGTTTTGGAGATTGTAAAAGTCTGTAATAATATTGCGTACCTATGTTTCTGTCTAATGTTCGTGTACTCCAATTCTGTGACGCAGATTCCTTTAGATACCAAAGTCTTGCATTCTCATCTGTAACTCGTAACAAAGACCTGAAATGAGTCCAGTTCAAATTTGGAACGCATGCGTTCCAAATCTCTTGTTCAGGAAAAAACAGATAAAATTTTCTGAAGTTGCGAAGATTTCTTTCCGAATAACCGGTTCCGAATTCTTTGGTAAGTTCAAATGACAATAATTTTAGCAATTTGGTTCCATAATCGGCACGTTTTTTTCCTTTTTGTTCTTGCTCAATAATACGCTTCCCGATACTCCAATATGTTTGCAGCATTATTGAAGCAATAGAAGAATAGGCTGATTTTTGCGCTGCAAAAATGAGCTGCTTTATCTCATTCACAAAACCTGTTTCCGCATTTTCTACCTTGCCCCTAATCATGACTATTCCACTTTGATTCGCTGTTTTTTGCTCTTCTTTATCGCTTGGAATCATCCCGACTTCGGTCTCATTGAATTTCGTTTCTTTCATGCAAGTTGCTCTTCTTTCATCACCCAGATCTGCTGGCTCTAACGATCTTCGCTATGAACCAATCTGCGTGACCTTTCTTAAAAAATCACCTGCCCATAAACCTGTGAACTTCGGCTTCCAGTTGCTCTCGCTCAGGCAAATATAATTGATAACGACTCACAAATACTTGGTTAGAAATATTCTGCAAGGCGTACTGCATAACTAGTTTATCCTGATACGCTCCAAGGATTATGCCAATAGGCTCGGTGTCTCCAATCGTGTTCATTTCCTCACGGTAATAATTCAGATAAAAATTCATTTGCCCTATGTCTTCGTGCTGACTTTCACCGCGCTTCAAGTCAATCAAAACAAAGCATTTTAGAATGCGATGGTAAAGCATACTTTTTATCTGCCGTTTGAGTTCCCGCACTCCCCAATGCGAATTGCAGCACTCTTTTTCGTAAAAAGAGCGCTCCATGGGTTCTTCAATTTTAAGCAGCTCTATGTAATGGCTCCAAGAAAGTTCAGACAGTGTCTGAACTTTTGGATATGTCAGATACAACTTTCTGATATAGTGTACATTACTACGGCTGAAACCACTGCCGTATCGTGCGGTAAGATCTTTTGACAAACGATTCAGTACATCCGTACCATATTCAGCGCGCTCGTTTCCGCCTTGCTCGAATTCAACGATCTGTCGCCCGATTTCCCAGTAGGTGTGTACCATTACGCTGCTGATTGCGCGGGCCGCATTGGTTCTGCCTGTCCTCAGCGTATTGCCTATGGAGAGCAAAAGCGTCTCATAACTCATCTGTGGATCGTTTTTTATAACATCATTGTTTTCCATAGCGCGTTTCCTCTGCAAGGTTGACGTAGTTCTTTTAATACCATCTATGGTTCTTTTGTGGGCTCGTTTTCGTTTTCCAGGAACAGATATTGGTTGGGTTCTTCCAGCGTGGTGCTGGCATTCAGCTGGAGCTGTTCGCGTTCGTTGTCCAGATAGTTGAGCCGTTTTTTGAGAACACGCAGGTCGCTTCGAGAGGGAGCGTCTTTGCCGAAGAAAGCGTAGATGCGCGGCTGGCGGATGTAGTCGGTGATGGTTATCCGGTAGCGGCCGGCCAGTTCGGCCACAACGGGATCGGCGGCCAGTTCAAAGGCTTTGAGCTGGGCGGCTATGCGCTCAAAGAAATAGATCTGCACCATGGGGGCCCAGCTTTCGGCGATCTGCTGCAGGTGGATGGTGGAGGGATGTCTGGGCTGGTTGATCTGGGCAATGGTGCTGACGGAGGCTTCGGCCAGGATCTCGTTGAGTTTTTCGATGCTTTGTTTCAAGGTCCAGGCATTCCTGCCGGGGTCTTTGCGGCTGTTGACCAGGACCAGAGCCCACCATTTTTCCACATCGGTCAGATTGCTGAACTGTCCTTTCCAGGCTTCCAGAAAGGCCAGCTGCCAGTTGCGGTAGTTTTTCAGCAGACGCAGATTGTGACAGTAGCGCGCTTTGCCGTCGGGCAGGTTCAGCAGTTCCCAGGTCAGGACGAGAGAGGCATCCTGAAAGATCATCCAGTTGATGCCGGAGGAAAATTCCGGTCCCGGCGAGGTGAACTGGCCGAATTCCGGCGGCTGGATGGTCTTGAGCCGGGACTTGGCGGTTTTGACGGGATTGGTTTTCTCGATGGTGAAGGTCTTGAGCGCGCCCGGAGTCGGGATCAGAGCCGGGCCGCCGCGCTGCATGACCAGCTGGGTCATGCCGTCTATCATCCACAGGGGGACTTCGGCCATTTGTGTCTGGCGGAGATCGCGGTTGGAATACTCCAGCAGCAGCACCTGAACGATAGCTTCTATGAGACGGTGAGGGACGACTTCATCGGCTATTTTCATCTGGGTATGGAGACCGTCATTCATCAGCCGGTGGGAGAGAGTGATCGGACGCAGGATCCCTTTGGGGTAAAAATCAATGTCTATCTCGATCATGCCTTTCCACAGGTCGGTCAGTCCCAGTTCCTGGAGGAATATCTGTTTGATCCGTTCGCAGACAACGATCACCGTGGAGGGATCCAGCCGCACCGATTCGGGCCATTCCTTGCCGGTGTCAGGAGCAGAGGTGCGGATATTGCCTTCGCGGCTGGGAGCGACGCTGGGAGGAAAGGGAACGCCTCTGACGATGAACTGACCTTCCAGGCGGCTGCGCAGGGTGACCCTTGCCGTTTGATCCGGGGCAAGATCCACCGCAACGCCGGCCGCAGTCCAGGAAAGAGTGATCCCGGCCAGTAAGGTCAGAAAAAGGCGTTTCCAGTTTCCCATCGCGTTTTAATTCATTCCGGGGATAGTGATATCCAGCGGAGTGACTTTGCCGAATTCCGTCAGGGGCTTGTCGAATTTTTCGGGATTGCCCACAACGAGGATCAGCATATTCTGGGGTTTCAGATGTTTTTTGGCCGCGGCCAGGATATCGGCGCAGGTGACCTTCGCAATGTTCTCCTGGAAGTGTTCCAGTGTGTCAGCCGGGTAGCCGTAGTATTCATAAGCCATGAGCCGGGTGACGATCTTGCCGGTGGAATCGAATTCAAAAACGAAACCGTTCAGGAAGGTGTCCTTGGATCTCTGGAGTTCCTCTTCTGTGACACCTTCTTTGATGACTTTTTCGACTTCTTCACGCGCGGCCCGGATGAATTCAGCGGTGCTGGCCAGTTTGGTGCTGCCGGAGACGATAAAGGTGCCCGGAATATCCATGCCGGCTCCCCAGCCGCTGCCGACATGATAGGCCAGACCTTTGTCGGTGCGGATATGGCAGAAGAGACGAGATGAGAATCCGCCGCCCAGGATGTCATTGAGCAGGATCAGAGCGTAGTAGTCCGGATCGGACTGCAGACCGCCGATGTGACCCATGCGGATGAAGGACTGTTCGATGTCGGTCTTTTCCACCAGATAGACTCCGGTGGTGCCGGCGGCTTTCATGTCGATGCCGGGAACGGCGGGACGGGCGGCTGTGCCTTTTTTCCATTGTCCGAGGGTCTCAGCCAGCAGTTTTTTCATTTCGGCGGCGCTGAAGTCGCCCCATACGCCCAGGATCATGTTCTGGGGCTGGAAATACTGCTGATGGAACCGGATCAGATCTTCGCGGCTGATATTGGCCAGGGTCGTCAATTCTGTCTGATGTCCATAGGGAGAATCTTTGCCGCGGATCAGACGGTTGAACTCGCGGGAGCAGATGCCGGAAGCGTCATCATTGCGGCGAACGATGCCGCCGGCGATCTCCTGTTTGCAGAGGGCGATCTTCTCTTCGGGGAAGACGGGGTTCTGCAGCAGGTCGGTGAGGATCTCCAGACTGTGTGCAAAGTTGTGCTTGAGCGAGTTGATGGAGGCAGAGCCTTCGTTCCTGCCGATGCCGATCTCGATGGAAGTGGCGCTGTTGTCCAGCTCGTCATCCAGTTCGTCGCCGGGGAATTTCTTGCTGCCGCCGGTACGCATGACCTCGCCGACGATATCCGCCAGACCGGCTTTGTCCGCCGGTTCCCAGCGTGAGCCGGTGTAGATGCGCAGACTCAGGTCGATCAGAGGTACTTCATGATCTTCCAGCAGATAGACCGTCATGCCGTTTTCCATGACGTAGCGTTCCGGCTGGCGGACCTGCATGGAGTTCAGCTCCGGCAGCCGGATCTCTTTATAGTTGGTGACCGGTTTGCCTTGTTCGGCGGCAGAGGCGCTGTTCACGCAAAGGCAGAGAGCCGCAGTCAGAAGAGAGTAAATCAGATGTTTCATTATTGTGTCCTGTTATTATTGGTTTTCGGTGGTAAGAGTTTCAATATAAGCGGAGGTCTTGTTCGTATCTTTGAAGGTCTCCTTTGCAACACGCTGGATATCCGCCGGGGTCACCGCACGGATGCGGTCCAGCTGGCGGAAAAGATTGCGCCAGTCGCCTGTCATGCCCTGATACTGCCCCAGAGCGGAGGCCCATCCGGAATTGCTGGTCAGAGCGCGGAGCATTCCCGCTTCGGCCCGGTTCTTGACACCGGTCAGTTCCGCTTCGGAAACAGGTTCATTGATGAGTTTCTGGATCTCTTCCTGGATGGCCTGAGCCACTTCCTCATTGGTGTGGCCGGGAGCCGGCATAGCGTAGAAGAGGAAAAGATTGGGATATTTCTCACCGGGGAAGCCGCTGAAACCTTCGGCGGCCACAGCGATCTGTTTGTCGCGGACCAGACTGCGGTAGAGCCGGCTGGAACGTCCGTCGCTGAGGATGCTGGAGATCGCGTCATAGACGGCGCCGTCCGGGTGCATCATTTCCGGCTTGTGATAAGCCACGATATAAGTGGGCTGCGACTGTAAATGGAAGATCAGCTTGCGCTCCACATTCTGAGGCGGCTCCACCGTGCGGGTGGGTTCCGGCTTGGGAGCGGCCGGGATGCGTTCAAAGTAGATCTTGGCCAGTTCCTTGACCCGTTCCGGGGTGATGTCGCCCACAACGACAGAGGTCATGCTGGCCGGAACGTACTGCGTGCGGAAGAAGTGCATGACGTTCTGCGGAGTCAGGGACTGGATGTCGCTGAAATGGCCGACGGTCGGCTCGCCGTAGGGGTGAGCTTTATAGGCGGCGCTGAGCAGCTCCTCCAGAGCGAACCCGATG
>JAEENR010000220.1 GCA_016283885.1 Verrucomicrobiota bacterium | reverse complement strand
GCACGCCATCCGCCTGCAGTACCGGGAACATCTTTCGCTGAAGAAAGACCCGTCCATCGGCGAAGAAGCCGTCCTCATCCTCAACAAGAAATAAAAATCCCCGAAGAAGTCTATTCTCTTTTGAAGAGATTTTAACTGAACAATATATTAATATGAAAGTAATATGAATTTTATAAAGACTACAGGATTAATAGTTTTATCAATTATTTTAATTATTTTGTCAGTTATTGGGGTGAGTTTCGCACTAATGGTAATTGGTATAATTATATCTACTATAAGCGCACTATTTGGAGATGCAGAACTACCCAAACTTGCGCATGAAAATATGGAGCTATCCAAACCTGCGTCTGTTGAACTTGTATCCTCTTACGATGTATCGGAGGAAAAAACTTCAACACTTGCAACGAATGAAGTCTCACTGCCCAAGATAGGAGAAAACTGGACTGTTCAGTTACCCAAGGATACTACATTAGAAATGGTTTATATTCCTCCGGGAACCTTTAAAATGGGGAATCCTGTGAACAGTGGAGATAAAACATTTGATGAAAGACAGCATAAAGTGACTCTGACCAAAGGATTTTGGCTGGGTAAATATGAGGTCACTCAAAAGCAGTGGAAGAGTATGCTCAAAATACCGAGAGAGCAAATCTATGGATATGGAGATGATTGTCCTGTTCACCGGATCGACTGGTACGAAGCGAATGAATTTTGCCGTCAATTAAATGAAAGAGAAATCAAGGCTGGGAAACTGCCTCGCAATTACCGTTATGTCCTGCCCACTGAGGCTCAATGGGAATATGCCTGCCGGGCGGGAACCACAACTTCATTAAACAATGGTAAGGATTTCACAGGTGTTTATAAAGCAAGGTTTTTCGGTTTTGGAGAAATACTTGTAGCATTAGATTTCAGTTTTGCAAACGGGAAATGGACAGATTGTCCGAATTTGAATGAAATAGCCTGGTGGCGTAATAATAGTAATAAGAGGGTACATTTGGTTGGTCAGAAGAAACCAAACGCGTGGGGACTCTATGATATGCATGGGAATGTAACAGAATGGTGTGTTGATAAATATATAGCGAGATATCCCAGACAAACGGTGGATCCGGTAGGAAGTTATCCCTTAGAAAAAAGATTACTTTATGATGAATTTGAGTGTAGAGTTCTAAAAGGAGGATGTTTTCTTGATGCTGAAGAGTGTAGTCAATCAAGTCGTTTTGGAAATATGGCAGGAGGTGGATTCTTTTACATCGGATTTCGCTTAGCATTGATTTATTTTGATAAAGAAGAAGATATCAAACCTGAAAATCTGCAAGTGAGGTTTGCTGGGGTTGCTGATTTAGAACCTATATATGATGACGAGGGAAATTTGAAACCAAAATATAAACAACCAGAGCAAAATCCATCTCAAAATTGAGAAAACAAAGAAGACGCGAGTCGCGTCTCCACTTTGAATACCCTCGCAGAGGGTATCGTCACATAGGCCCGGGTTGGGCGCGAAGCGGCCTACCCGGGTAATGAGTTTTTTCCCCAATCACAACCCCGCAAGGGGTTGCGTATAAGACATAAATGATTATCCATTTACGCAACCTCTAACGGGGTTGAAAATGAGGAGGCTCCTCTACCCCGGGTAGAATGCTGCACATTCAACCCGGGGCTATGTGACGAAACCCCGTTCCGGGGTTTTTAGAATGGATCCCTACAGGATCGGATAACAAAGGAGACGCAAAAAGAGATGAGCGGGATTGAAAACAAAGGAGACGCGAGAATCTCGAGTCTCTACAAATCGTTCTATATAAATAGATTATGTTATTAACAGAGGATCGTGTGCGCCTGGATCTTGCTCAGGCTCAAGGCCAGCCAGTCCGGTTTCGCCGCGGCCAGCTCTTCCTGAGTGGAACCGCCGGTGCAGACCGCCAGACAGCGAGCCCCGATCGACTTGGCACAGGCCACATCCAGCACGGTATCCCCTACCACAACGATCTCTTCGGGTTTGAGATCCTGCCCCAGGAGTTCACGGCCTCTTTGCAAGGCAATGGCTGCTAACCGGTTGCGGTCTTCATCCTCGTCACCGAAGACACCCATTTCAAAGTATTCCCAGAGGTAGTAGTGGCGCAGTTTGATCTCCGCGCCCAGGCGGATATTACCGGTGAGCAGTCCGACTTTGGGGGCGTTTTTGTGAACGCGAAGGCTGTGGATGAAATGATCCGCACCCGGAGCGATCTCTCCCTGAGAACGGCGCAGCATGTAATCCAGCCAGAAGACGTAATTCTCAAAAAAGCGTTTGAAGTTTTTATCGCTGGGCTCGATGCCGTGCGCGTTGAAGAATTCCCGCACCAGGGATTTATCCGTTCTACCGGCAAAAGAAATGTTTTCGGAAGGATTCGCAACACCAAATTCTGACCGCAGGGCGCTAAAAAAAGCCCTCACACCCGCGCTTTGGGTGTGTATAAGCGTTCCATCAATGTCAAATAATACCAGGCGAGTCACAATGTAAATATGAATCGTTTATCTGCCTCCGGGAGACGGGCAGTAAGTGAGGTCAGCAGAGGGCGGCGAGCCGACCACGGCAGGCATCATGGTGAAAAAAAAGCCCGGATGCAAGAAAAATCTTCGCTTTTTTTTCAAAAGATACTTTCCGTAAATAAGTTCTTTGAGCAGAAACAAAAAGCCCTCCCCGCCGCGGCGGAAAGGGCCTGAGAAATATCGTTTATCCCGCGAGGGGGATTTTTTGCTAGTCCGCGGCGCGAGCGGCAATCTTCTGTTTCAGATCGGCCAGCACTTCTTCCACGGGTCTGACACCCTGGTCTCCTTTGCCGTGGACACGCAGCGCCACCGAGTTGGCTTCCTGCTCTTTGTGTCCCACCACGAACATGGTGTGGACTTTATCAGTCTCGGCGTTGCGGATCTTGCCGCCGATCTTGTCGCCGGAGCAATCCAGTGTCACGCGGATGCCGTCATCGTGCATCCGTTTGCGCAGAGCTTCGCAGAAATCCATCTGTTCACTGCCAATGGGCAGGATCCTGACCTGTTCCGGCGCCAGCCACAGCGGGAAGTTGCCGGCATAGTGCTCGATCAGGAAGCCGATGAACCGTTCATGGGTACCCAGCGGAGCGCGGTGGATGCAGAGCGGAGTGGCCTCGGTGTTGTCGCGTGTGCGATAGACCAGACCAAACCGAGCCGGCACGGCAAAGTCCACCTGATTGGTCGCCAGGGTGAACTCGCGGCCGATAGCGCTCCAGACCTGCACATCGATCTTCGGTCCGTAGAAAGCGGCCTCATTGGGGATCTCCACATAGTTGATGCCGGACTTGATCAGCACATCGCGGACCATATCCTCGGTCTTTTTCCAGAGTTCGGGCTCGTTCACGTACTTCTGGCCCAGACGTTCGGGGTCATGGGTGCTGAAGCGCATCTGGAACTTCTCGATGCCGAAGATCTTGAAGTACTTCAGATACATGTCGTTGACCGCCTTGAACTCATCGGCGAACTGCTCCGGAGTGCAGTAGATGTGCGCATCGTTCATCTGCAGGGAGCGCACACGCATCAGACCGAAAAGCTCGCCGCTCTGCTCATAACGGTAGCAGCAACCGTACTCGGCCAGGCGCAGAGGCAGCTCTCTGTAACTGCGCGGATAAGAAGCAAATATCTTATGATGATGCGGACAGTTCATCGCCTTCAGGTAGTAGCGTTCCACCTTTTCGGTGCCGTCGGCCATCGTCTCTTTCATCTCGATGGGCGGGAAC
>JAEENR010000024.1 GCA_016283885.1 Verrucomicrobiota bacterium | reverse complement strand
ACTCAAACGCTGGAAAAAAGCCGTCGCCTGCACACGCAGCTGGGAAAAAGAAGATTGATACTTTCTTCCATTCCTCCTGCTGTAAATCACCGCCCGAAAGCGGGAATGACTTCAAGCTGTGTCAACAGAGAAAAGATATCGGGAAGACCATGCTCACGAATGATCTTCCCCTCTTTAAACTCATAGATATTCATTGCCGTTACGCGGATCTTCTTTCCTGTCGCCGGTATCCCCATCAATGGTTGAGTCTGAGTACCGGTCATCGTATAACGTACAAAAACCTTATCTCCTTCAGAGATCGTTTCTTCTATCTTCCATTGGATATCCGCCATAGCACCGCGCATCATTGCCAACACCCCCATATATCCCTCAAATCCTTTCAACGGCTCTGAAGAAGTCGGAGCATAGAAAATAACATCGTCGCTGATAATAGGTCTGCCGATCGCCGCATCGCCCGTGTTGATAAAACGCAGGAATTGTTCGATCAGTTCTCTGTTCGATTTCATAATTCTTTGATTTTGAAGTGAATTATCCATTCCTTGGTATTTCGGAAAAGATGCGTTCACTTTAAGATTAAATCATAAAAGGGGAATTTTTCGTAAAAAATGGTACCCCGGCTGGGACTCGAACCCGGGACCAATTGATTAAGAGTCAACTGCTCTACCAACTGAGCTACCGAGGCACCTGGTAAGCAACGCATAACGCGTTACGAGGGACATTTTGCCTTTTTCATTCCCCGCTTTCAAGCAGAAAACTGATGAAAAAGAGATTTCTGCCTGTTTTTATTTTTTCCAATCAAAAGTCCCCCCAGCGGTCAAAAATCAAAAGTCTATCCGCTGGAAGGTTTTTCATAGAAAAATGCCAGATAAATAAAATAAGGGAGAGAGTGGATAATAAATATGAAAACGATACACACCACACAACACCCATCGTGCGGCAGAGAAACCCACTTCTCTCCCCTCAAAAATCAATAATCGTACCCATACTGCCGGTCTATCCCCATCACGTACTTGGAGCATCGTGTGAGCCGAAACGGCAGTGCGTTCGTAATCTCCTGTGCTTCCGGTTCATGCACAGGCAGATATTTCAATTCAACAATAACCGGAAGGGGCAGCCCCCGGTTCAAGTTGAAAATGCCGGAGCAGGAGCGATCCGGTTTGTAAAACTCCAGCCCGGTGTCCACAGTCACCCGAAAACGTCCATCCGCGCTGAGCAGATAGTGACGCCAATAGCGGTTAAGCAGTGTGGGCGAAAGTGTTTTCAGGTAATCGGCGGCGGTCTCCGGCAGAGTTGCTTCCTCCAGATAACGCGCAAGCGATTCTCCCGGCGCGGATTCCTCAAAAGTGAAAGGTTCCAGCGGCTGAACGATCTTGCCTCCAACCAGTCCTCTTTTGACTTTGAACTCCAGACGCGGCGCTTGGATATCACCACACAGATCACCATACCAGCGGACGCGCACCTTGTAACGGTTAGGCACCCCGCTGACATGCACATGATAATGGCGAAGACCGGATGTGTCCAGATAAATACTGTTCACCCACCGGGCCGGATAAATACGGTAGAATCCCGCAAAGTGCATCCGCAGGATCGAGAGGACTTCTTCCAGCGAGAAATCGCGAGCCAGGAATTTCCTCTCGTACCGTGCAGCCGGCAAATCGTCTAACTTGAAAAATGACGATGTCATAACACTGAATGGCTCACGCGGGATGTTTACATCCCCAGCCCACGGTCATCCACAAAGCTGACCTTCATTTCAGGATCTAAATTCTTGATCGCGCGGCTGAAATCCTCCAGTCTCTCCGGAGTCACAAACTGCACCACAAAGGAAAATTCAGTACGTTCCGGGGTCTCATCAAAACGGCGCAGGCTGGCTGTGGCTCCCACCTCGGCAAAGACCTTGACCACGTTGGTCAAAGCGATCTGCTTGCCGCTGCTCAGATGCACACACACATTGTTCTGCGTGGCACTGGGATGTCCCAGCTTGCGCAGCATGATGATGGCCAAAATAATGACCAGCGCACAGATCGTCAGAAGCGGTTCTTCCGCCCCCATTCCCAGACCGATACCGATCGCCAGGAAGAGATAGACCAATTCTTCCGGCTCCTTGATGGCCGCGCGGAAACGCACAATGGAGAGCGCACCGACCAACCCCAAAGAAAGAGCCAGTGAGGATTTGACGATACTGATGACCAGCATCGTTGTCAACGCCAGCATCAGGAAGTTCCTCGCGAAGATCTTTCGGTTGGAAAGGGACTCCCCGAATTTTGTATAGACCCAGCCCAGTATCCATGTCAGGATCGCTGTGAGAATAAGGTTCATTAAAAAGGCCGGCAAAGAGTTCAACGCATTACCGCCTATCCACTGTTCTTTTAATATTGATGCAATATCCATATATTTAATAAAAAATTATTTTTCTGATGATTATTCTTCCTGAGGATTTCCCGGTCCACCAAAGCCGCCTCCAAACTGCGGACCGCGACTATTGTTAGTACCATTCCCGCCCGGAGGCATCATTCCCTGCGGTGGCATCCCAGGTCCACCACCACCTGGACCTCCAAAACCGCCGAAACGAGGCATTTCAATGAGTCTGTTCAATCCGCGTCTCAGTTCAACTTCCGTCAGAGAGCCGACCTTGTTCGTATCTATCATATTGAACCAGTCTTCAAACGATTTCACAAAAAGCTTCCGATCCACTTTCCCGGTTCGTTCAGTATCCATCTTATTGAATATCGGACCACCAATCATATTGCCGGGACCAAATCCACCTTGACGCCCAGAGCCAGGGCCACCGCCACCAGGACCGTTATTATTTCCTCTGGGATTGTCATTGCCGGGGCCAAATCCGCCTGGGGTCATTCCCTCACTCCTGCCCTCCAGCTGATCTTCCACAGACTGCCAGCGGATTTTGACAAAAGCCTTGATCGGTTTGGTTCCGCCGCCGGGACCGCCAAAACCTCCGGGGCCGCCTCCGCGGTTACCGTTTCGATCATTATTACGGTCGTCTCTATTGAAATTTCCCTGCTGATCAGGACGGCCAAACGGAGGTCTCTGATTATTCATACCATCTTGCGACGGCATTCCACCTTGTCCCATCTGGGGAGGCATTCCCGCTCCACCAAAACCACCGCCAAATTGCGGACCACGATTATTGTTAGTACCATTCCCGCCCGGAGGCATCATCCCCTGCGGTGGCATTCCCGGTCCACCGAAACCGCCGCCAAACTGCGGGCCGCGGTTATTATCACGGTTGTCATTGCCTTGATTTCTACGGTCTTGTCTGCGATTGCGGCCATTGTTCCCCCAATCCGGCGGAGGACCGCCAAAGCCAAAACCACCCGAAAGCGTCTCACCGGCAACAACTGTATCGAAACGAGCCAGTTTCTGCTCAGACTCACGCGCCACAGAATCCCGGATCAGCTCCGCGGTTTCATCCACCTGCGCGCAGATACGATCCACTTGACAGATCGTTTCATTGAATTCCTTCATGTGCTTCAAGTAGATACTCTTGAATTTCGGCAGATTAAATACTCTTGTCAAAAACAGTTTGTTTCCACCCATCCCACCGTCTGACCAGGGGTGTTCGATGCTCAGATTTTCGCGGACTTCCTGCGAGCCGCTCATGCCGAACTGACCAAACCCGTGATCCAGATCCCACGGCAGGAACTGCAGCTGATGCGTCTTGGGATGCAGATATACCAGAAAATTCTGATTCTGCACCAGAATGCTGTCCATCGTGCTGATCCAGGTCGTGATCGCCATGAAACGGGCAAACTCGTCTAGATCCAGGTAATTTTCCACCTGTTTCGCGAAGGTATCATCATCCGCGTTGGATACCAGTTTGAAAAAGTCTATCAAATGCGCGCTGTCCTCCGGCATCACGGCCATCTTCGGATCGTACAGAGCCGCGTAGTCATCCCAGTTGTCGCTGATGTACTCCATCAAACGGCTGGCCACCGGTTTGAACATGACACCTTTCTTCGTGCCAAAGTAATCACGTGTAAAGCTACTGTCCAGATTCTCCACGATCGTATAAAGCCCCACATAAGTATTCTCATACTGTCCGGGAACGGTCAGATAAACCTCCGCGAAAGAATAACGCGGCGCGGGTACTCCGGCATCACGAAACAGTCTGTGCGACAGAACTTCATTCATATAGCTGGCATCGGTTACGCAGCTGTGCAGATTCAGCTTGGTCGCTCCGCCCAGTGTCCTACCCTTGATCTGATCGTTCAGGTCTAACTTCATGGAGCGCTTCAAATCGTTCTGGGACTGCATATAGGTACCGTTGCCTTTGTAACGCACATCTATATTATTCAGGGGGATACCGTCAAACTCCATATCCGCCGAGACCCAGTTGAAAACGATACCGGCCATACCGGCCACACCATTGCGGGCACCTTCCACACGAGCCAGGAACGCACCTCCTCCACCAGGGCCGCCTCCCGGTCTGCCGCCCGAACCTCCGCCAGGACCGCCGGCCATCGCCGCGGCCGCGACATCATTGAGACCGCGAACAAAATCCGCTTCCGCCAAAACTCCGGCTTTATTGGTATCCCATTCCGTAAACCATTTATCCGCGATGTTTTTTATTTCATCCAAAGTCAGCTTTTGATCTCTGTTTGGATCCACGGAGAGCAATCCTCCTGTCAGCATCATGCCAACGCCAAAATCATCTGGATTAAAATCACCGAAACCTCCGCCGCCCGGACCTCCACCGGGGCCACCGCCGCGATTGCCGCCGGGACCGCCACCGGGAGGACCTCCGCCCGGTCCACCAAAACCACCACCTTGTCTCTCCGGTTCCATCGCGTCCCAATTCTCTTTCGTAAAAATAAGATGGATCTTGTGGATCTTTTGAGGATCAAACAATTCATCGCCCGATACAGGGAGCTTTTCACTCTTGCCTATACCTTTATGCATCATCCACAGGGCAACACTCAGTACCGCAACAGATAAAACAACACACCCCGCAAACGCCAAAAGAATGCCCCTGCGATGTATCGTCTGGATCTCATCAGATGTATGAAGTGTCATACGGTGTGTAAAACACCACGAATGTTGTATTGTTGTGAAACAAATTTCAAAAAAAACGAAAATACCGATATTCTTCACGTTTTCACGTTCTATTCTTGACACAAGAGGCTTTTTCGTCCATGTTTACAGCAGTTTTGAGACCGTATGATGTCATCATCATAGGCGGGGGGATCATTGGGCTGGTCACTGCGTGGAACCTGCTCAAAGAATACCCTCGCAAGTCCATTGTTATCATGGAGAAAGAAGCCGCTGTCGCAACGCATCAGAGCGGTGTGCGCCACGGTTTGCTCCATAGCGGCATCTACTATGTCCCCGGCAGCCAGAAAGCGATCTCCTGCATGGAAGGACGGAAAGAAATGTACCGCTTCTGTCAGGATCACGGGATCCCCGTCAATATCTGCGGCAAAGTCATCGTCGCCACCAGCGAATCCGAGCTGCCCATCCTCCAGGAAACCTATCAGCGCGGCATCCGCAGCGGCATCCGCTGTGAACTGGTCGGTCCCTCTCATCTCAAAGATATTGAACCGCACGCGGATGGTCTGGCCGCCATCCATGTCAAAGACACCGCGGTGCTGGACTACAAGAAAGTGTGCGAAGTCCTGTCCAAGGAACTCGCCATGAAAGGCTGTTACGTGATGCTCAACACCGAAGTCCAGAAAATCAAGGAGATGCCCACAGAGACCCTGATCGTTACCAACCACGGGCGGCACTATGCCCGGTATGTGATCAACTGCGCGGGTCTCCACGCGGACCGCATCTCGATCATGGCCCGGAAGAACCCCAACATCAAGATCATCTCCTTCCGGGGGGAATTCTTCCAGCTTCGTGAGGAAGTCTCATCCTTCTGCAACGCTGTCATTTACCCGGTACCGATCCCCAACGTCTCTCCGCTGGGTCCCCACTTTGTCAAAGGCGTTGACGGCACCGTGGAATGCGGCCCCAATGCCGTTCTGGCTTTCGCTCGCGAGGGCTACTCCCGCAACATCGTCAATCCCAAATATCTGTGGGAAGTCCTTGCCTTCTCCGGGTTCTGGTGGCTGCTGGCCGACCAATGGCCCACGGGACTGGCCGAAATGTGGCGCACCAACAACCGAAATGCCTTTGTGAAAACGCTCCAGCGATTGATGCCGGAAATCAAGACCGACCAGCTGATCAAAGCCCCCTCCACCGTCCGCGCCCAGGCGGTCACACATGAAGGAAAACTGATCTATGACCTGATCATCCAGGAAAGCCACCGGATCGTTCACGTCTTGAACACGCAAACTCCTTCCGCCACAGCCTCTTTCAGTATTGGAAAATCCATCGTGAACAAACTCTCCAAACGCTTCCAATAACAGAACCACGGATGGTATTGAAGAACCTCAGATGGATACAGATAAATACAGATAAATTATTTATAATAAATTAGTTATGTAGAGATACAAAATTCGCGCGTCTCCTTCGTAAAATCCCACCAGGGATTCTGACTAAAACACCGTAAGGGGTGATGAACCGGGGGTGAGCGAAGCGAAATCCCTGCTCGACATCAACAACTGTTTAAGTTCCGAAGGCAACGACAGAGCGAAAATCCACCATCTTCAAATCCCGAAATCCTGTTGATCCTGTCGAAACATAAAAAACCCCGGTGGTCTTTCACACCGGGGATCTTTGTTTTTTATCTCAACTCACCGCAATGCGTTATTGCACGCAGCGATAGAATTTCTTGCCCTGGGTGGTATCCACCTTGAACGGCGCTTTGGCACCTTCCACAGGTTTCCAGTTCACCGCGTCATCGCTCTCGTAGAGTATTCCGACAAAGTCCAGAACCATCTCACCGTCTTCTACCACCACAAAATCGATGGCCGGTTTGGTTCCACTGGATTCGACTGTCAAAGTCGCGACATCGCTGGTCACAGAACCGGCGCTGTTGCTCACCGTCACCGTATAGCTGCCTGCATCGCTGGCTTTGACGCTCATGATCGTATAGCTGGAACCGGTGGCTCCGTTGATGGCAACTCCGTCTTTATACCACTGATAGGTTAGGGTATCCGCCGCCGCGACGGCAGTCCGGCTCGGCGACATCGCTCTGCTTGCCGCCGGGAGAACTTCGCTCATCTGCCCCGCATAACTCAAGAAACTTCCGGATTTGGATCGAACCGAAGCCAGCGCCACGCGGAAGCCAATGCTGTAGGAGTCACCGTTCGGGGAATAGGAGTCGCGATACGCAGAGCGGTTGTAGCGCGCGTAGAAGTCCCAGCCGCCGCCGCGCATGACGCGGCTCGAGCCCGTATTGGGTCCCGTAGGATCTGTTACAGATGAAGATGGATAAGTTCCATACCAATCTAAACACCATTCCCACACGTTTCCATGCATATCATACAACCCCCAGAAATTCGCACGCTTCCGTCCTACCGGATAAGTTTCTTCCTCATCGCTGTTCAATAAATACCAACCTACTTCATCCATTTCAGGACATGCATCTTTTCTTGACAGATTTTTTCCATTATTCAGAGCGGTGGTCGTCCCGGCACGGCAGGCGTATTCCCATTGGGCTTCAGTCGGCAAGGTGTATTCATACCCCTGCGGCAGTCGTCCCGCCGCCTTCTCCCGAGCGGTCAGTTTAGCGCAGAACTCCATCGCATCATCCCAGCTCACACATTCCACCGGACGATTGGCTCCCCTGTAAACGAAATGGGATGGATTCACCTTCATAATGGCTTCATACTGTGCCTGAGTTACTTCATACTTACCCATCCAGTAGCCTTTGGTCAATGTCACTTCGTGCTGTGTTTCATTACTGTTTCTGCCCAGTTCATTTTCAGGACTACCCATTATGAATGTACCCGGCTCGATCCCCACCATCTCCAGACTTACATCATCCGGCAGGGTGACTGTAAAATTGGTAAGATCAATGGAACGGATCGGCGCCAGCGCCACACGGAAGCCGATGGAGCTGCTGCGGTAGTTCGTGAAAACGCTGTGTCGGTCTGCCGAACGGCAGCCGTACGCGTAGAAGTCCCAGCCGCCACCACGTATGATGATGATGTGGGCCAAGCCCGTACTGTCTCCCGTGGGATCTGTTACGGATGATGCCGGATAATCTCCATTTCCATCTCTATACCAGTCCAGGCACCATTCATTCACATTGCCGTGCATGTCATACAATCCCCAGGCATTCGGCAGTTTTTGCCCTACCGAATAGGTCTTACCTTCACCCGCATGTTTTCCATTACTATCGTATTCTCCGGTGTTGTATCCATACCAACCCACTTCATCCATTTCGGGACATTCATTTTTATCTGACAGATTTTTTCCACTGTTCAGGGCTGTGGTCGTTCCGGCACGGCAGGCGTATTCCCATTGGGCTTCAGTCGGCAAAGTATATTCATACCCTTCCGGCAATCGGCCCGCCGCCTTTTCGATCTCTGTCAATTTGACGCAAAATTCCATTGCGTTCTCCCAGTTGACATTTTCGACCGGCAGATTGGCTCCTTGGAAATTGGAGGGATTCGTTCCCATCACCGCTTTATACTGCGCCTGATTCACTTCATATTTGCCCAGCCAGTAGCCCTGGGTCAGAGTCACTTCGTGCTGGGTTTCATCACGGCCTCTGCCCAGTTCGTCTTCCGGACTGCCCATGATAAAGGTACCCGGATTGATCCAAATCATGTCCAGATCAACATCCCTTGAAATCGGGATCGTCATATTCCTGCTTTCCGGCACTGGAGCCAGCGCCACGCGGAAACCGGTATTGGGCCAGAACGAATCCGGTTCACTAATATCCCGGCTTGCTGAACGGCAGTAGCGCGCATCCTCGTTCCAGCCACCGCCGCGCACGATGCGGTACGTACCAGTTTCTGGTCCCGTGGGATCGGTCGCGTCGCCCGCCGGATAATCTTTGGCCCAATCCTGACACCATTCCTCCACACTCCCGTGCATGTTATAAAGTCCCCAGGCATTCGGCAGTTTCTGCCCTACCGGATGTGTTTTGTCGCCACTGTTGTACCTATAC
>JAEENR010000219.1 GCA_016283885.1 Verrucomicrobiota bacterium | reverse complement strand
TCGCACTGAACATCCTCAGCGGCATGAGCATCGAAGCCTTCCGCGCGGCGGTCAGCTCCGGCGATTTCAAGTCGCTCTCCCACATCAACGGCATCGGCAAGAGAACCGCCGAGCGCATCATCGTGGAGCTGAAAGACAAGATGGGCACCGGACTGACTTCCGGCTCAGTCAGCAGCGGCGGCGCGGCCTCGGTTCCGGCCGGAATGCTGGATCAGACACTGAACGACGCTCTGGCGGCACTCGTCACCCTGGGGTTCAAGCAGGCGGACGCGCTCACCTCGGTCAAGGCCGCTCAGGCCATGCTGGGTCCCGGCGCGACCGTGGAGCAGATCATCCGCGCCTGTCTGAAAAAATAATCCCCTTCCATGCCAGCCCCCGCTCCAACTTCCTCCCAGCGCGTCATCCCGCAAAAACCCAAATGGCACGGGCGCATCGCGGCTCATTTCATCTACTGGGTCACCCGGCTGTTCACGGCCACCATCCGGTTCCGGCTGCATCCCCAGCGCAACAACATGGAGATCTTTGACGCGCCGGGCACACCTCAGCCGGTCATCTTCTGTATCTGGCACAACCGGCTCTTTCTTTGTCTGGCACTGTACTTTCTCTTTGCCGTGGTACGTCAGCCCTCGCGGCGCATGGCGGCACTGGTCAGCGCCAGCCGTGACGGCGGCATCCTCTCCCAAGTACTGGAAATGTATCATATCCAGCCCGTTCGCGGCTCCAGCAGCCGGCGCGGAGGCCAGGCCCTGGTCGAACTCCATACCTGGGCCGGCAAGGGACTGGATCTGGCCATCACACCCGACGGCCCCAGAGGTCCACGCTACCGCATCCACCCCGGCGCGATCACCATGGCCCAGACCACCGGATTGCCCATCCTGCCCATCTGCTACCACCTGTCCTGGAAGTACACGCTCAAAAGCTGGGACGGCTTCCAGATACCCTTTCCCTTCTGCAAATGCACCATCAGCGTGGGCGATCCCATCTACATCCCCCGCCAGCTGACCGCCGAGGAACGGGAAGCCTGGCGCGAAAAAGTCAACCAAGCCATGCTGGACCAAACCGACGACTGAGATCCAAAAGAACGCAAACCAAACGTCGGCCTTCTATTCATAATCAAAGATAAGATATTGTTTTTGAATTCCTTATAAAAAAATCTAAATCCATTTGTGTCCATTCGGAGTTCTTTGAACAGCACCACAGAAGTTAGTCTCGACTTTGGGATGGATGTTCTTTTATAATACCGGGCTGTTTATGAGAACACGATCTGATAAGAGCGTTTTTTCCAAAGGGTTGGCCCTGGCGGCAGCCGGTCTTCTGTGTGTTTCCTCGGCGCTGGCTGTGGAAATGAAAGGCGAGCTGAAGACACAGGATGAATTGTTCCCCCTGGAAGCGGGCAAAGTCCAGCTTTCCGGTTTTCTGGAAAAGGATATCCAAAACTCGATCGCGCACTGGAACAAAGGAGTGGTGCCGTATCCGAAGCTGGTGGAATTCTTCCGGACAGGCCGTCCGCAGTTTGCCCTGGGCGAGATGTGGGGCAAGGCGGTGCGTTCCGGCTGTATGTTCTACCGCTACACCCAGGATCCTGAGCTGAAAAGACTGATGACCGCAACGGTGAAAGATCTGCTCTCAACGGAACGCTCCAATGGCAGCATCAGCTGTGTGCCCGTGGAACAGCAGCCCGACAGCGGCGGCGGTGATCTGTGGGAACGGAAGTATGTGCTGCTGGCGCTGGATGAGTATTATGAACAGGTGGAAGCGGATCCCGAAGTGCTGGCCAGCATGATCCGCCAAGCGGATTGTCTGATCGGACAGATCGGCGACCCGCCCAAAACACCAATCACGGAGCTGGGCTGGAGTCCGAACCATATCGAGTCCTCGACCCTGCTGGAGCCGATCATGCGGCTGTACAAGCTGACGGGGTATCAGCGCTATCTGGATTTCGCGCAGTATATCGTGAGATCCGGCGGCAGCAAAGGCTACAACCTGTTCGATCAGGCTTTTGAAAACGTGCCTCCGCATCAAATGGGCGGACCTTATCCCAAGGCTTACGAAATGACCTCGCTCTTTGAGGGACTGGTGGAATACTATCGCGCGACAGGCGATCTCCGCTGGAAACAGACAGCGATGAATCTTTACAACAATGTCCGTCTGCAGGAGATCACCATCATCGGCAACGGCGGGGGCGATCAGCCTTATCATCCGGGCGTTTACGGCGAAGCCTGGGACAATACCGCCGTGGAACAGACCAACACCGATATCACCCGCATGATGGAGACCTGCGTGGGGGTCACCTGGATGAAGTTCTGCAGCCAGCTTCTGCGGTTGGAGGGCGATTCCACACCTGTGGATGACATCGAGAAATATATTTATAACGGTCTGCTGGGTGCCATGAAACCGAGCGGTGACGGGTTCAGTTATGTGAATCTGCTCAATGGCCAGAAAGTGACCAACCAGGGATGGGGCTGGAATTTTGATAATCTGCCCGTGACCTGCTGCAATCTGAACGGCCCCATGGGGCTGGCCTATATCCCCTATATCGCTGTGATGCGATCCGCGAAGGGTGCCGCCGTGAATCTTTACAACGCGGGCAAATTCGAGACGCAAACACCCTCCGGCCGCAAGCTCGAACTGGAGATCGCGGGCGATTATCCGCTTTCGGACAAGGTCATCATCAAGGTGCATCCGCAGGAAACCGAAAAATTTGAACTGGCTCTGCGCATCCCCGGATGGAGCAGTCACACGGTGATCACCGGCGGAGGCCGCAAACACATCGCGGCACCGGGAAATTATTTCCGCGTCAACCGCAAATGGAAACCGGGCGAACAGGTAGAGATCCAATTCCAGATGAGCTGCTGTCTGCTGAACGCGCCCATGGGAAGCCATCCGGGATCGGAAAACTTCCAGGCTGTCGTCTGGGGGCCGATCGTTCTGGCTCGTGACGAAAACATGGACGCGAATTATGATCAGCCTGTCACGGTGCTGGCGGACAAGTACGGTTTTGTGAAAGCCGTCCGCGAAACTCCTACCCTGCCCGGCACACGGTTTGAATTCACCATCCCCACCGCGCAAGGGAATATCCGCATGATCGACTACGCCTCAGTGAACGGATGGGAAGGCAAGAAAGTCTGCACCTGGCTGCCCAAGGCCAGATAAGAGAAACTGAAAACAAGTGAAACGCAGGATTATGATCAAAAGGGAAAGAGAGAGCTGCAGATGATCCAGGACATCTCATTTTCCCGTTCATCCTGCGCTCCTCCCTTAACACAGGGTATCAAATACGCCGGATCGAAATTGAAGCTGCTGCCGCATATCCTGAGACTGGCACGGAAGGTTCCCGCGCGAACCGTGTGGGATGCTTTTTCCGGAACGACACGTGTTTCCCAGGCATTCGCGCAGGAAGGTTATCAGGTCATATCCAGTGATGTCTCGATCTGGTCGGAAATCTTCGGTCAGTGTTATCTGCTGAACACCAAAAAGGCTGCCGCGTATCAAAAACTCATTGATCATCTGAATGCCGTTCCCGGCGTGGACGGATGGTTCACAGAGAACTACGGCGGCATGGCCAATGGAGGATGCTCAGTGCAGAAAGACGGTTTGAAAAAACCGTGGCAGATCCATAATACCCGGAAACTGGACGGCATCCGCGAGGAGATCGACCGTCTTTCTCTCTCGACTGTGGAACGCGCGGTCGCGCTGACCAGTCTGATCCTGGCGCTGGACGAAGTGGACAATACGCTGGGGCATTTCGTTTCCTATCTTCAGCAATGGTCCGAGCGTTCTTTCAAAGAAATCTGTCTAAGAGTGCCAAGACTGTTCATCAATACTCAGCAGAACCAGGTCCGGCGCGGGAATGTTTTTGACCTGACCCGTTCCATCAGCGCGGATCTGGCCTACTTTGATCCGCCTTATGGCTCGAACAATGAGAAAATGCCGCCGTCCCGAGTGCGCTACGCCTCCTACTATCATTTGTGGACGACTATTTGCCTGAATGATAAACCGGAACTCTTCGGAAAAGCCAGGCGGCGTGCGGATACCTCCGATATTGTGGCGGGCTCTCTGTTTGAAGAATACCGGAAAGACGAGAACTCAGGACGATTCATCGCTGTGGACGCGATAGAGCGTCTTATCCGTGAAGCACAAGTGAAATGGATACTGCTCTCCTACAGCTCCGGCGGAAGAGCAACTGCCGATGAATTGAGAGAAGTCCTTTCCCGAAACGGAAAAATACTGGAAACCCTTTCAATCAATTATAAGAAAAACGTAATGGCCGAGATGAAATGGACTCACGAATGGATCCGTGAAACAGACGATCCTAATCAGGAGTTTCTCTTTCTGATCGAGAAAACATGATCAATCCTTTTATGAAAAAAAATCTGATATCAATCCTTTTAGGAATCGGAACGACATTTTTATTCAGCACGCAACAGACAGATGCCTGCTCTTCCCTGCTGGTGACCAAAGGCGCTTCCGCTGACGGTTCCTGCATGATCACATACGCCGCGGACTCCGCCGGGTTCTTTGCCTGGCTGGATGTGCTGCCGGCTTCGGACGGTTCCATCTACCAGGATGGACGCAGTGCTTGTCTGCCGGCATCCCTGCCCACATACAAGGTGCTGGGCTTTTACGCACTCAGCCGGGTAAAAGGATTCCAGGGCATCATGAATGAACATCAGCTGGCCATTACCGAAACCACTTTTGAAGGCCCGGAGGAATTGCAGAACACGGTCGGTTCACTGGAATACACGGAGCTGATCACCATTACCCTGCAGCAGGCCAGGACCGCCCGCGAAGCCGTACAGGTCATGGCACGCGAGATCGAGGAACACGGCTATATCGACTTGGGCGAGTCCTTTTCCATCTGCGACCCGAACGAAGTCTGGGTCATGGAAGTGATCGGGACCGGATCCAGAGATCCGGAAAACAACAAAGGTGCGGTCTGGGTCGCCATGCGTGTCCCGGACGGACAGATCACTGCCCACGCCAATCAGGCGCGCATCCGTGAGTTTCCTAAAAACGATCCGGAAAATTGTCTCTACTCCTCCAATATCGAATCCTTTGCCATTGAGACCGGCCGCTATGATCCTAAGAGCGGAAAGCCTTTTTCCTTTACGGACGTTTATTCCCCTGCCGATATCGAGGCCAAAAAGTTCTGCGAAAAACGCGTCTGGAGTTTCTTCCGCCGTATCGCGCCTTCTCTGAATCTTTCCGAGGATTACGCCCAGGGTGTGGAAGGCACTGAGCCTTATCCTTGGTCCATCAAACCGGATAAAAAACTCACCGTGCAGGACGTGATGGCACTCACACGCGACCGCTATGACGGCACCCCTTACGATATGCGCAAAGGACTTGATGCCGGTCCTTACGGCAACCCGGTGAGAAATCGTCCGCTGACCTGGGAACTGGATGGCGAAAAGTACGGCTGGGAACGCCCCATCGCCACACAACAGACCTGCTGCACGATGGTCACACAATCCCGCGCCGGAATGCCTGATCCCGTCGGAGGACTGGTCTGGTTCGGCTGGGATGACGCGGGCACCAGCTGCTATTTTCCGCTATACACAGCCATCAGCGAAGTTCCCGAATGCGCACACACCGGCGGTCCGGCATACTTTGACCGCAACTCCAGCTGGTGGATCTTCAACTTTGTGGCCAACTATACCTACGGCCGCTACAATGAAGTTTTCCCCGATGTGCAGAAACTGCAGCAGAAACTGGAAAATCAATTCATCCAATTGCAGCCAGTTGTCGAAAAGGCTGCCCTCGATCTCCATCAAACCGATCCAGAACTGATGCTGACTTATCTGAATGATTACAGCAATGCCGCGATCAACAAGGTCCACATCCAATGGTCTAAGCTGGCCACGGATATCATCACCAAATTCAATGACGCTTATGTTCGCTCGCCTTACGGTAAATTTCCCAAGACCGGTTACCCGGAAGACTGGCTGCGCAGCGTAGTCAAAGAAAAAGGCAATCAACTCCATCTGCCAAAAGAAGAGAAAAAAGAAAATTAGATTCACGAAAAAACAGAAATCGAAAAACATCGTATTCTATGGCACTTTTGAAAAACAAATATACAAAGCGGGTTTTAAACCTGGCTCTGATCCTTTTTTTATTTATAGGCGTGATCGCCTCCGTTCTGGATGTCCGGGCTTCCTGGATGGGACCGGAATACATGATCAAGCTGGACGATAAAGGTGATCAGACACGGCTTGCCATCACCTTCCGCAACAGCCGCGAAGTGGGATTTTACAGCACGGATGGATTCCGTTTGCTGGGCAAAGTACAACTGGACGGCACACCGACCGGGATCACTTCCACCACAGGCGGACAGTTTGTCATCGTCACTCAAAATGCGCCTGACAAGATCCTCGTTATCGATCCAACCCAGTTCAAGATCGTCCGCCAGACTGAAGCACAGTCCGGTGTGTGTGCTCCCGTATTCGACGCGGAACGAGATATGATCTATGTCTGCAACCGCTGGCCCCACAGTGTGAGCGCATACAAAATGGACACACTGGACTCCGTCTGGACGACTCAAGTGCTGCGCGAACCGTCTTCCGCAGTGCTGGATGTCAAACGCGGGATACTTTATGTTCCCAACCGCCAGACCGTTGAACCCGCCAATCAGGAACAAGTCCACACAAAGATCAGTCTGCTGGATGTATCCAAGAACGGCAAAAAGGTCAAAGACATCCGCATGGAAAGCGGCATCAATGATTATCACGGCTTGGCGGTAAGCCCCGATGGAAATACGATCGCCGTCCTGCACAATTATTCTAAGTTTTTCCAGGCGACTTTTCAGATCGAATGGGCCTGGATGAATTCTTCTTATGTCACGTTCATTGACGCTGAAAAACAAGCCGTCCAGTATATCATCCCGCTGGATGATGTCATTCGCGGCGCGGCCAGTCCCTGGGCGGTGGAATGGACTTCCGACGGCAAAACATTACTGGTCAGCCACTCCGGTGTCCACGAGCTGAGCGTGATCAATCTGGAAGAGGTCATCAGACTCATGAATTTCCAGGGTGACCGCATCAACTATATTGATCAGCAGGATGTGATGGGTGTTTACCGGCATCGTGTCCTCACCGGCGGCAACGGCCCTCGTTCTTTCGTGCAGCTGGGCACCAAGGTCATCGTGGCCAATTTCTTCACGGATGATCTGGGCGTGATAGACCGCAGTACTTTGCGCGAACTGTCCGTTTCTCCAAATCCGGCGAAAACTGAAGTCATGACTTACCCGCTCAATCCGGACTATTCGCTGACTCTTGAAAACCGCGGTGAAATGTATTTCAATGACGCTATGCTCAGCAAACAAAACTGGCA
>JAEENR010000218.1 GCA_016283885.1 Verrucomicrobiota bacterium | reverse complement strand
GAGATCTTGAAAACAGACCACATCTCATATACTGAAATGTGCGATATGAAACGGTTCGCGCGTTTCTGGGATCTGATCGCCAACAGCGGACGTTTTGTCCAAAGCGCTCCCCTGATCTGGCAGGGACAGTCCTCCGCCTTTCATGCTTTTATGGAATGCACACGGCACCTGTTCTCACAGCTTCACCAGCAGAGCGAGATCGCCCTGCCGCGGCTGGCCCGGCTGCTGGAAGACTTTCTGGTCACGATCCGCCGCCTGGATCCGATGCTTGTCCATCAAACGATCGAATCCGACCTCACCCATTCCCGCTCCAAAAACAGCCACCCCCATCCCTCCCACTCCATCCGCCAGGAACGCCGCCGGGAATAGAAAAGACGCGGGGTTTCCGCGTCTCTACATAACATTTTATTGTAAAATGGGTTATTCTTTGATCTTCTCCGAATTGATGAAGAAAGTTCCGTCCGGGTTCACGGTGCGGAAGAAACAGGATTTGTAGTTTTCGTGGCAGGCGGCACCGGTCTGCTCCACTTTGACCAGCAGTGTATCCCCGTCACAGTCAAAAGCCAGCGAAACGACTTTCTGGAAGTGGCCGCTGGTTTCACCCTTGACCCAGTATTTTTGGCGGGAACGGCTCCAGAAGACCGTGTGACCTTCTTTGAGAGTTCTCTGCACAGATTCTTTGTTCATCCAGGCCATCATCAGCACTTGACCATTCTGCGCGTCCTGCACGATCGCAGGGATGAGGCCGTCGGCGTTAAATTTCAACAAGTCAATAAAACTCATCACAGACATCTAATCAGTTTTGGGCAGAAAAGTAAAGAATACAGCCGCGATAATGCAAAGAAAAGCGACCAGATGGTTCCAATGGATCTTCTCGTGCATATAAGTCATGGCAAAAATGGAAAAAACCGTGATCGTCAGAAACTCCTGAATGATCTTGAGTTCCGTCACGGAAAAGACCTGATTGCCGATCCGGTTGGCCGGTATCATGAAACAATATTCCAGACCCGCGATGCCCCAGCTGATCAGGATCACCAGGGCAAGAGATGCCGTCTTGAATTTTAAGTGACCATACCAGGCAAAGGTCATCAAAATATTGGAAATGATCAACAGAACTATGCTTAAAAAACGCGGAGATGTCAGAAAGCTCATATATGTAATACTTATTTCTCTCCTGAAACGGGATAGAAGTCTTCGGCCATAAGGCTCAAGGTACACTTAGAGCCGCAGAGGAAATGACCCCTTTCAAGAGCGACCGCTCTCTTTTACACCTTTCAGGGGTGAAATTCAATTTTTTTCTAAAGGAAACTCAGTCCCGGCGCATCACGATCCCTTTGGAGGAAAGGTATTCCTTGACCTGGGAGACCGTATAAGTTCCGTAATGGAAAATGCTTGCGGCCAGAACTGCCGCCGCGTGGCCTTTTTGAACGACTTCCACCATGTGATCCAGATTGCCGGCTCCGCCGCTGGCTACCACAGGCACCGGGATGGAATCAGCAATGCGCCGCGTCAGATCCACGTCATAACCGGCCTTGGTGCCGTCGCCGTCTATGCTGTTCAGAACGATCTCTCCCGCGCCAAGTTCCACCGCGCGCTGAGCCCACTCGATAGCATTCAGCCCGGTATTTTTGCGGCCTCCCTGGACAAAGACTTCCCAGCTTTCGGGACCGGTGCGCTTAGCGTCAATAGAAACCACGATACACTGCGAACCGAATTTCTCCGCTCCCTGGCGGATCAGGTCGGGATTGGAGACCGCCGAGGAATTGATGCTGGTCTTGTCCGCGCCGGCCTTGAGCAGTTCCCGCATATCTTCCACCGTGCGAACGCCTCCGCCCACAGTCAGCGGCATGAAACAGCGTTCCGCCACCCGGCGGATCACATCCACCATCGTCGCGCGGCCGTGAGCGCTGGCTGTGATGTCATAGAAAACCATCTCATCCGCGCCCTGAGCGTCATAACGGATGGCCATCTCCACCGGATCGCCCACATTCTTCAGCTCACCGGACTCCGCCTTGCCAAACTGGATCCCGCGTGTCACATTGCCCGCGTGCACATCCAGACACGGAATAACTCTGACGGCTAACATGATGTCTGATCCTATTGAACAGGGATCTTGATCTCCTGCCCTATCTGGAGTTTGGTTGGATTCACATCGGGATTGAGCTTGACCAGATCTTCCGGCTTCACGTTATAACGGCGCGCCAGTTTCGCGAAAGTATCACCGCTCTGGATCGTGTAGATCTCGATCTTCTTTGGAGTTTTGGGAAGCTCCACGGACGGTACCGGATTGACGGGGAGACTTGTCGGCAGGACATCAGTGTTGGAACTCGGCACCACGGGACGGTTGATCGCCACAGCATTGGTTCCCAGCGAAGACTGCGCCTTGGCCAGAGCGATATCCTGCTGCTGGAGTTTTACCAGCAGATTGGTATAGTCGCTGCGCAGCTGCTCATAGGCCACAGTCAGCTTGGTAACAGAATCTTCCAGGTTTTGCTTATCCACCAGCAGCTGATCCAGTTTTTTCTGATAAGCCGGCGAATCGGGATTGATATCCGATTGAGTGATCAGCTCGCGCATACACTCGGTGACACGGCTCTTGATCAGGGGATCATCCTCTTTATCGTTCAGCTTCAGATAATTGCGGTAATGATAGACAGCTGTGACGTAATCCCGGTAATGATCTTCATTGATGATGCCCAGCTCTCTATGCGCGGCGGCATTGCGTGGACTTCCATCCAGGACCCGGCGCAAAGACTCCGCCGCACCGGCGTAATCCTTCCGCTGGATCTGATCCATCGCTTTCATGTAATAGGGATCCTTTTTATCATCGGCGGGAGTACTGGTATTATAGTTACAACCCACTGTCAGCAAGGATGTAGTCAAACAAATTAAGCCAAGAGAGATAAGCCGCGACCTCATGCCTCTAATCCTAGACCAGCCTTGCAAAAAGAGCAACGCTTTTTCAGCACGAAAGCTAAAAAAATGGATCTACTTTTTCTTTGTCTTCTTTGTTCCCTGTTTGGGGACCGAGAAAGAGGCTTTGATGGGACGATGGTCAGAAGCGGTTCCCCAGTTCGGAACTACCACGACCTCTGAGTGTTCCGCCTGAAACTGATCTCTCATGCCGGGACTGTACAGGATATAATCCAGCCGTGAATAAGAATCCTCTGTGCTGTAAAAATGTGTCCACGCCACGGAACGAAACCGGCCTCGTGTGCGATTCTCCGGCAAGGTATCTCCATTGGGCTCGATCGGCCGGGAATCGACCATGCGCGGATGAGACGTGCGGGTCCCGATCAGAGTCTGAATGGGCATATTATTGTAGTTGTCATTCATATCCCCCATCAGAATAAAATCCTCTTTGGAATTTCTTTCCAGCATCGGATCAATGATTTTTTCCCGGATCAGCTGAGCCTCTTTCAGACGGATCTCCGCCTGGTCGGCATACTTCACCTCGACCTGGGATTTCAGGTGTGTCAGCAGTACCGTGAAAGTATAGTCATCCGTCACCTGGACATGAGTTTCCAAAACACCGCGCTTCAGGGTGTACATTTTTTGATTCAGACTGTATCTATCCTTTTTGTGATGAATGGTTTGTTTTAAAGGATAGCGGGAAAGCACCGCCAGATTCAAATTAGTGTCATTGCTCGGCATCCATTCTACATAAGGATAGGATGCATTCTTCTTTTTCAGCTCTTTCGTTAAATAGTTCAGACTGTCTTTGTCGCCCATTTCCACCAAACCAACAACATCCGCGTTCATGCGCTGGATGGTCTCCACTATTTTCTCGGACTTTGCTTTGAAATCAGCCGTCTCCTCAAACTTATACTTTTCCAGATTGTAAGTACCCACCGTGAAAGAGGTTTGAGCCGTCACACACAAAAGACAACCCAGAAATACCAAACCGAAGAAAAAATAACGACGAAAATCCATCATACTTTTGAAATAAAAATCTTTGTTAATCTAATTTCTCTACCCGGACAGTCTCCCTCAAACGGAAGATATCCTCACGCGACGGCAGCAGACCCGCCGCGCAGGAGACCGCCGATGTGCTGGTCGCGACAGCCAACTGGAGAGCTTCTACCGGAGGCATTTGCCGGGTGACCGCGTAAGAGATGCCCGCCAAAAGTGAATCTCCGGCACCTATCTTGTTCTGCACCTTCACCTGAGGCGAATAGACCCGATACTCCCCTTGGTTACCGACCATCAAGGCACCGTCCGCGCCCAGCGAAACAAGTACATTTCCCTGTGTGGCCGCCGACAGATCTTTGGCCGCGGAGCGTATATTCGCCATATCCGGCAACTCATGCCCTGCCCATTGAGCCAGCTCGAACTCGTTCGGTTTGACCAGGAATGGATGACCGTCAACACCCTGCGCGAAAGCATCTCCGTCACAATCCAGGATCGTCTTGATCGAACGGGAGGAGAATATCTCCAAAAGTTTCCGATATGTGTCTTTGGGAGCGTTGCGGGGCAAAGCTCCTGAAAAAATAGCCAACTTGACATCCCGCACCTCTCCCGCGAAACGAAACAGTGAATCCCATTCCTCCGAAGTCAATTCAGGCCCCAGCGGATTGAACCGCAGCTGCCGCTTGTCGTCCGTCGTCACGATGATATTGGCACGGGTGGAATCCTTCAGCGGGAAAGCACGAAAAGCGATCCCGTCTTGGGCAAGATACTCCTCCATCTCACGGCCGGTCAGCCCGCCCAGTGGGATCACCAATTCACTTTCTTCCCCGGTATTACCGTCCAAAAGACGGAACCAGCGAGCTACATTGACGCCCTTGCCACCAGCCCAGCGGCGCTCCGAAAGGATGTTGTTCTTCTCTTCCCAAACGACTTTCGGAACGATCCACTCCACATCCACAGCGGGATTCAGAGAAAATATCAATGTTTTTCCCGTCGCGCTCATCGTTGCAGTCAATCCTCTCTAACGGGTTCTCTTGACACGGAAGTACTTCATCGGTGTGTTCCCCTGGAATGGAATGGTTATTTCGTAAGGTCCATCCTGAGTCACACTATGCTGCCCGCCGCTCGGGTTCCAGATGACCATATCATCGGAATAGAAGAGCTCCAGGACATCGCCCGCCTTGGATTCGACCACAATGATGACCACACCATCCGCCAGGCGGATCTGCAGCGCTAGATCGTCTCCCGGCTGAGGCTCCGGATCCGTGTCCGCTTTGCCCAGCGGTGTCACATAGAATTGAGAACCTTGCGTCAGCGAGACTTTATACTCTTCATTGACAGAATCCGCGACAACAGTGTCTATCTCATGCAATACGCCGTCTTTGGATGCGGAAATACGGTACTTATTCCCAATGATCGCGTTCCAGCGCAAAACGACCTCCATCGTATCAAAATTGATTTCCTGACGCAGATCGATCTCTTCATCGGTATCAGATTTCGCGATGCTGAACCATGCGCAGCCCGCG
>JAEENR010000023.1 GCA_016283885.1 Verrucomicrobiota bacterium | reverse complement strand
TCCACATATCCGACGCGGTTGCCGCCCTTATCCAGTTCATACCGTACCAGCAGCCAGCCGCTTTCATCGAATCCGGCTTCCGCCATCTTCGCGTTGGTATCCACGGTAGCTTTCCCGTTCGCGCCGCGCAGCGCATCCGTCGACGGGGCGGAATAAACTGCCAGCGGTCCGTGGCCGAGCCCCTTTTCAATCTGCTGGAACTTAAAGTCATCCACCGCCAGCAGGCGCTCCACCTCGTCTCCTTCGGATGCGCCGTCCGCCGCCGCGCAGTTCAGTATGAACGCGCAGCACAGCAGCAGCGCAGCCAGACCGAATACCGTTCTGATAAAACGTTTCATTTCTCTCCATCCTCCTGTCCGGCTATATATGCCTGTATTTGTATTTCGTTCGCTGAAACCTGAAATCCTGCTTTTTTCTATATGCCGGAAAATGAACTATGATTGAAATCACTGCTGCATGCCTGTAATACCGCGCACAATTTTGCGCTTTATCATCGTCATTTTGCATTCGTTTGCACATTCTTGTATATTTCTAATATTCCACTTTTTTCATGCCCTGTATACAAAAATTAGTACTTGCAAAATGAGATTTTTTGATTATAATGGTAACGTTTCCGGAAACGGTTTCACCGGAACCGCCCCTTGACGGCTCCGGGCATTTTTGTTTATGGAGGACAAGAAGTGAAAAAAACGACCCTGAGAAAGTACGCGCGTTTGATCGCCCAGTGCGGTGTGAACGTCCAGAAGGGGCAGGAGGTCTTCATCACAGCCGGCCTGGATCAGCCGGATTTCGTGAAAATGGTGGCCGAGGAATGCTACAAGCTGGGCGCGACCCGTGTGGTGGTTGATTTCGACTACCAGCCGCTGACGAAGCTTCACGTGAAGTACTGCTCCCTGGAAACGCTCGGAGGGCTGACGAATTACCAGAAAGCCCGCTTCGAGCACTACGTCGAAAAGCTTCCCTGCCGCATCTACCTGGAGTCGGATGATCCCGACGGCCTGAAGGGCATCAACCAGCACAAAATGCTGCGCGCCCAGCAGATGCGCTATCCGCTCATCAAGGGCTATCGCGATGAGATGGAAAACAAGTACCAGTGGTGTATCGCCGCGGTACCGGGTCCCGCGTGGGCCAAGAAGCTTTTCCCGGACACCACCAAGCGCCAGGCTATGGAGAAACTGTGGGACGCCATCCTCGCCACCAGCCGTGTGACCGAGTACGGAGATCCCGTGGATGCCTGGGACCGGCACAACGCCGATCTGATGTCCCGGTGCAAGTACCTGAACTCCCTGGGAATTGAAAAGCTGCACTACACCTCTTCCAACGGAACCGACCTCACCGTGGGTATGATTCCGGAAGCCGTATTCAAGGGTGGCGGCGACCTGAGCCTGCAGGGCATCTTCTTCAATCCCAACATCCCGACTGAGGAGTGCTTCATCTCTCCGATGCGCGGGAAAGCCGAAGGCAAGGTGGTTGCCACCATGCCCCTCAGCCGCGACGGACAGCTGATTGAAAACTTCTGGATCCGTTTCCACAACGGCCGTGCCGTGGAGTGGGAAGCGGAGAAGAATGACCAGCTGCTCACCAACATCATCAATTCCGATGATGGCGCCGGCTATCTGGGCGAGTGCGCACTCGTGCCCTTCAATTCCCCGATCCGTGAGTCCGGGCTGCTGTTCTACAACACCCTGTTTGATGAGAACGCTGCCTGCCACCTGGCGCTGGGCGCCGGTTTCGTCGATACCATCCGCGATTTCCAGCACAAGTCCCTGGAGGAGTGCCGCAAGCTGGGTATCAACGATTCCATGGTCCATGTGGACTTCATGATCGGTTCCGAGGATATGAGCATCGACGCGGTTACCCGCGACGGCAAAACCGTTCCGATTTTCCGCAACGGTACCTGGGCGTTCTGATCCGGCGCCCAACCCCCAAAAAGAAAAACCCCGAAACGGGGTTTTTTCTTTTTGGTCCGGAAAACAGCCGTTATTCCTCCGCGCCGCTTCCCATCTTTTCGTGGATGCTCTTTGCCCTCTCCGCCAGCTCGCCAAAACCGTACAGCGTAAAACTTCCCATCACGACAGCCAGGACGATCCACACCACTGCCGGCAGCACCGTAAGAATTCCCGCGCCAATCGAAGTGGTGTTGTAGAGCGCGTAAACAACCAGAATCGCCGCCACTGCCAGGCCAAACCAGAAGACTGCCATGGCGAGGATTTTGATTTTCCGCCCGATACTGCTGAACATCTTTTTCTCTCCTGTCCGGTATTATTCCGGCTTGCGCGCGGACAGTTTGTCGTCGATGCTCATAGCCCGGTCCACCAGTTCGCCGAAGCCATACAGCGTCAGGCTGCCGATCCAGGAGCCCAGGGCGCCCAGGACGATGACCAGAATACCCGTCAGTACGCCGCCGCCGGTGCCGTAGGAATAGCCGTAGGTCTGCACCGTATTGGTGCCGGCAATAACCGCGATACCCGCAATAACCGACAGGACAATCCCGATCCAGCAGATGACCTTCGCCAGGACCTTAATCTTGTTACCGATGTTTGACCACATGAGTTTCCCCTCCCATCATTCAGTTGTGACAGAATACGTTGAATATTCATTTCCACAGCACCTGCCGGACTTCCTGCCGGCCGGCGGTTTTTTTTGCCGTTCTGCCGGGAATAACCCGGGATAATCGTCGGAACGCAGGGTTTTTCTATCGTCAATAGACGGATATGATAAAGACGGATATAATAAGAATCTGCATACGGACTTCAGAAATGCATTTGGAGGAAACGCACCATGATGCTCCCGTGGAAAAAGAAAAAGCTCCTGAAACAGCTGGCTGAAAACTTCGGGAAGGTTCCGGACAAGGATTACTATCCGGGCGATATGGACCGGATCCGGAGCTATTACGACGCCTGCCGCGGCAGCGGCAAAGACCCGCTCTATGTGGATGACACC
>JAEENR010000217.1 GCA_016283885.1 Verrucomicrobiota bacterium | reverse complement strand
TGTGTCAATTACTAAGTGGATATTCTTGAGGAATTCTTATCAAGGCAGATGAGGGATGCCGGAATGAGAAAATAAAAATGGTGGCTAGACCCAGAATCGAACTGGGGACACAAGGATTTTCAGTCCTCTGCTCTACCAACTGAGCTATCCAGCCACCTATGCTTTGCCATACACGGCCAAAGCGGGGTTTAGTGTGCCTTTTCGAGAGAAACATATCAAGTATTTTTTTGTTTTTTTTGTTTTTAAAAAGTTTTCGATTCTTGATTATTGTGTGAAAAGCTTGCAATTATTTTTGTTTTCTGTTACTGTTGATGCTACCTGCAGTGTCAGGTATGCAGTTGATTCTGTTTGTAAGAGTAAAATAATAGATGCAAATAACGAGTAGAGAAGTTGATGGGGTGTTGGTAGTCTCAGTTAAAGGTCGTTTAACGGTGGGAAGTGACGGCTTTTTTAAATCTGAAACGGCCAGTTTTGTTGAAAAATCCCAGAAGATCATTATGGATTGCTCTGAAATGGAATACATTGACAGCACAGGGTTGGGTTTAATTGTCCGCTTTTTCAAAGAGTTTACTGATGCCGGGGGAAAGTTTGTTCTGGCAGCATTGCAGCCTAAACCCAAGCTTGTGTTTGAGATAACAAGCGCGAGCAAGATTTTTGAAATCTATGAAAATGTTGAAAAGGCATTAGAAGCCTTAAAATAAACATTTTACATTTTATTTTAATTTTTAAGAAAAATCACTGTTTTAAACACAGTGATTTTTTTATGTTTTGGATTCTTTTTCCTTTCTTTTAGCCGTATTTTGTGGTTCAATTTTCTTCGTGAGAAGGAAGTATATTTCTAGGAATATCGGCCTGTTAGCGTTATTGATGACAATGGCCGCAAATGCAAATGCGACAGTCAGTTTAAGTGATCTGCGCTGTGAATTTATGGTAGACCCGGTGGGGATCAACGCGGATTCTCCCCGGTTGAGCTGGAAGTTGAAATCCAATGCCCAGAATGAAAAGCAAACAGCTTTTGAAGTTTTGGCGGCTTCAAGTGAAGCTCTTTTAACACCGGAGAAAGCGGATCTTTATTCCAGTGGAAAGATAGAAGGTGACTGGTCCCATTTGTTCCCATACGTTGGAAAGCGTCCGGATGGTTTGGAGAAAGTATTTTGGAAGGTGCGTGTATGGGATAAAAACGGTGAAGTTTCCGAATGGAGTCCTACGGCATCTTGGAGCTATGGCCCAGACAGTGAAGCTGATTGGAAAAACGCACAATGGATCAGTATGGATACGGAATATCTTTCTGGCCAAAAAGCTTTTTCTCGAAAAGGTTTTGCAGAAAAGGCTCAATGGATCTGGACCGAAGAAGGTGTGGAAGGAAAACCGCAGAATTTGCCGGCAGGTGTTCGTTATTTCCGCAAAGCTTTTTCGCTTCCATCAGACAAGAAAGTGAAGAGCGCTTTCGTGGTGATAACCGCGGATGATGCTTATGACTGCTATTTCAATGGAAAATTGGTGGGGAAAAATCATGACTGGAAATCAAATACTTATGCATGGAGAGAACCCGGTGGATACGATTTGACCAAGGTCATAACTAATGGCGAGAATGTTATTTCTGTAGCAGCAGAGAATGGCAGGGATGGTTATGCGGCTTTGGCGGCTATTGTGGAAGTGATTTTTGAAGATGGAACTAGTTTGCAGATACCCACAGATAATACCTGGCAATCCTGTAAAGATAAACCCACGGGATGGGGTTCTGCTCAGTTGACACAAGATGGATGGGAAAAGACTGTTGCTGAAGCTAAAATAGGAGCATCTCCCTGGACAGATATGAAAGTTGGTGTTAATTTACCCAATTTGCCGGCTTTGATGTTCCGCAAAGAATTTTCACTGGATCCGAATAAGAAAGTGGTGTCCGCGGTAGCTCATATCACGGGACTGGGTTTGTTTGAACTTTACCTGAATGGAGATAAAGTAGGGGATCATGTGCTGGATCATGCGGTGACGGATTATATGAAAACCATTTTGTATCAATCTTTTGATATTACAAAAGATTTGGTGAATGGCAAGAATGCCGTGGGTGTGATCTTGGGAAATGGACGATATACAAATCCCCGTGTCGGCAAGCATTATGGTCAGCCTGTGACCCGTGCGCTGCTTCGCATCCAGTATGATGATGGAAGTATTCAGGAAGTGGTTACTGACGAAAGCTGGCAAGCCACAGAAAAAGGTCCCATTCGTTTTAATAATGAATTTGATGGTGAGACTTATGATGCCAGAATGGAGCTTCCGGGTTGGAATAAAATAGGATATGATGCCTCTAAATGGGAAAAAGCGGTCAAATTGGATTCCGGTAAGATTGCTCCCGGCAAGGTTCAGGCGCAGATGATGCCTCCTATTCGTGTGACCACCGTGCTGACACCAAAGAGTGTAACACGGACGGATCGTGGTACGTATATCGTAGATATGGGCCAGAACATGGTGGGATGGTGCAAGATCAAGGTCAAGGGATCTGCCGGAACTGAAATCAAACTGGTTCATGCGGAAACACTGAAACCTGATGGAACTTTGTATATGGATAACTTACGTTCCGCAAAGGTGACAGATCGTTACATTCTGAAGGGTGGAACTACAGAAGTTTATGAACCCCGGTTCATCTATCATGGCTTCCGTTTTGTGGAAGTCTATAATTATCCCGGCAGTTTAACAGTAGGTGACATTACCGGATGCGTAGTGCATGATGATTTGGATCAAATTGGCACCTTTGAGACCTCCAACGCGATGGTGAATCACATAGCACATAACATTTTCTGGGGTACTCGCGGCAATTACCGCAGCATGCCGACTGATTGTCCTCAACGTGATGAACGTTTAGGCTGGCTGGGAGATCGTGCCGCGGAGTGTCGCGGTGAAGGATTGCTCTTCAATATTGCTCCTTTGTATGCCAAATGGCTGCGTGATATGGCGGATTCTCAGGAAGAAGACGGAAGCGTATCTGATGTTTCTCCGAATTACTGGGTCTTGTACAATGATGATGTGACCTGGCCAAGCGCGACGGTGATCATTCCTGAAATGTTGTACGATCTGTATGGCGATGCCGGTGTGATTGCGGAACATTATCCCAGTATGAAGAAGTGGATGGATCTCATGCAGACGTATGTTACTGAGGATGGAGTGATTGAAAAAGATACATACGGTGATTGGTGCTGCCCGCCGGAATCTCCGGAATTGATCCACTCAAAGGATCCACTGCGTCAAACAGCGAAAGGCGTACTTGCCACCACCTATTTCTATGGAAATCTGCGTTTGATGGAAAAGTATGCCAAGCTGCTTAATAAGAACGATGACGCTAAAGTTTGGGCACAACGGGCCGATGCAATGAAAGAGGCATTCATCAAGAAATACTACAATGCGGAGAAGAAGTGTTTTGACAATGGATCTCAGACATCCAGTGTTCTGCCGCTGTTCTTTGATATGGTGCCTGCTGGTGAGAAAGAAGCTGTTTTCAATCAGCTGATCGATAAGATCATGGTTCATACCAAAGGTCATATCGGAACGGGTTTGGTAGGTGCACAGTATCTGAACAGGGTTCTTTCAGATAATGGACGTCCGGATATTTCCTGGAAATTGGCAACCAACACAGATTATCCGAGTTGGGGATATATGGTAGAACACGATGCAACGACTATATGGGAATTATGGAATGGTGATACTGCGAATCCGGGAATGAATTCTCATAACCATGTCATGCTGGTGGGAGATCTGAATGTTTGGTTCTATCAATATTTGGGTGGCATCAAGCCTGCTGCTCCCGGATATAAAGAAATTACCTTACAGCCTTATCTAGTGGATGGATTGGATTATGTGAAGTGTTCACAGGAAACTCCTTATGGTAAGGTAGTGAGTAATTGGAAACGCAATGGCCAGGACTTTGTATGGGATATAGATATCCCGGCGAATACAACGGCCACAGTTAAGATCCCTGATGGAAATACACAAATTCTGGGATCTGGTAAATACACGATCAAAGCTGTGTTAAAATAATTCACGCTTGATTTAAAAACGGAGAGTCGAGATAAGATTTCAAAGACTCTCCGTTTTCAGTTTGGTGTACCATGACCCATTCAAAAAATCCTTATTCGCATTTTTCTTTTTTTCATGGCGTAAAGCCTGTACCGGGACAGCCGTTGTGTCCGAAAGCGACTCATGTTTTATTTGACCTAGATGGAACGATTTCATTGATGAGGGGCGGATGGAGCGAGTTGATGCTCTCCATTTTTTTATCCAAAATCCCCCGACTGCCTGGTGAATCAGAGTCAAAATTGAGTGCGATGCTTTCTGATGATATGATGCGGCAAAACGGCAAACCAACTGTATTTCAATTTATACGGTTCAATGAACGTTTAAAGGAACGGGGAGGCAATCTCATTGACCCGGAAAGTGCCACGGAGGAATTTGTCCGCCGTTTACGTTTGGTGACGGATCGTCGCCGTGACGCTGTGCTAAAAGGAGAACGCAGTGTTGAAAGTGTGCTGGTGCCGGGTACGTTAAAGATATTGAGTTTGTTAAAAGCCAGGGGACTGAATCTCTGGCTTGCAAGTGGAACGGATGAAAAAATCGTTTCCCCGGAGATGGATGAACTGGGATTACGCAAATTTTTTGGTGATAAAATCTTTTCATATCGTCCCGGTTTTTCAAAAGTACAAGTGATCCAAAAGATAATGGGTCAGCAGGGAATGACGGCGGAGCAATTAGTTGCTTTTGGAGATGGTTATGTAGAGATGAATGAAACGGCAAAAATTGGTGGATTTCCGATTGCTGTGGCCAGTGATGAGTCCTGGATTGATGTGCTGCCTTATCAAGGGAGTGGACGGATCAATTCATTTAAGGATAGTCTGTTGGTTGAAGCCGGAGCCCGAATGGTGATCCCTGATTATTCAGAGGCGGAACTTTTAGTTAATTTGATTTTTGGAGAAAAAAGTAATGTTTGAATCGTTATATCCAGAGTTGGATACAGCAAATGTGAGGGTGTTCCCGTTAGCTAAACGCAAAAGTATGACTCGGTTAGAGGATATATTAATTCCTCCATCCCGATCCCCACAGCCGTGTCCGGCAAATGTGGAACCATTGTTAGAGAGTTGTGTTGAGGATGTAAAGCGTGCGCGAGAAAAAAATGCCGCAGTTATTCTAATGTATGGAGCGCATTTGATCAAAAATGGAGGTTCTGCGCTATTGATCGAATTGATGCGTCGCGGCTGGGTCACCCATCTGGCAACCAATGGAGCCGGAGTGATCCATGATTGGGAGTTTGCTTATGGTGGAGTGTCCACTGAAAGTGTAAAGGATAATGTTGCGAATGGGGTTTTTGGCGCATGGAGTGAAACAGGGAAAAATATCCTTTTATCACTCATGACCGGTGGTTTGCATGGATGGGGATTTGGAGAATCGCTGGGATACTGGACTATGGAGAATGGCGGTGTTGTGCCAGATGCTCAGGAATTGATGGAAAAAATTTGTCATTATCCCACTGATCCTAATACGGCAGCGCGTGCGGATTTATTGGCAGCAGTGAATATGGGATTACCTTCGGGACGTCATCGTACCCGTCACCAGTACAAACCGGTTTCTGTTGCCGGAAATGCCTGGAAATTGAGAGTCCCTTTGACGGTTCATCCTGGGATCGGCTATGATATTTTTACTGTTCATCCTCTTTATAACGGAGCCGTTGTGGGAAGAGCAGGCGGCATTGATTTCAAAAAATTTTGCGCATCTGTCGAGAATCTTACAGATGGAGTTGTACTGAGTGTCGGCTCAGCGATCATGGCTCCGCAGGTATTTGAAAAAAGCTTGAGTGTTGTCCATAATCTACGATTCCAGGCAAAACGTCCTCCCATCACAGGGCATTCATTTTATGTTGTAGATTTACAAGAAGGCGGTAATTGGGATTGGGCTCATGGAGAGCCGCCAAAGACGAATCCCGCTTATTATCTGCGTTTCTGCAAGAGTTTTTCCAGAATGGGAGGAACCATGAAGTATGTCTGCTGTGATAATACGACTTTCATCCATAATCTGCTGAACCGTTTGGGGACACGCCCGGTTCCGCAAGAAGATGGATCTTCGGTTGCTGATTCGTCTGAATCGAGTACTTTTTTGCATGACGATGGCAGCGGCAGTGAGTTTTAATATCGTGAGTCGGATGTTGATGTGAATAAAGAGCGTTTTCAGCAGCTGACATCCCATTATCCTGAAAAACGGATCGCAGTCATTGGTGATTTTTGTCTGGATAGATATTTTGAAATCGATCCAGCATTAGAAGAAATTTCTATAGAGACCGGTTTGCCAGTCAGAAACATTGTGAATACACGGTGTCAGCCGGGTGGTGCAGGAACTGTTCTCAATAATCTTTGCGCATTAGGTGCGAGTTGTTTTCCTGTTGGGGTCAGCGGCTGTGATGGAGAAGGATGGGAATTGAAACGTGGATTTAGCCGTTTGAATTGCCGGATGGACGCCTGGGTGGAAGATGATTCGATCCAGACACCGACTTATAATAAACCATTGATGATGTATCCGGGACGAACTCCGGAGGAGTTGAATCGGCTGGACGTAAAAAACCGTCATTCCATATTAAAGCTTACACAGGAACTTTTGATCGAAAGACTTCAATCAGTGATAAAGCAAATCGATTTTTGTGTTTTCATGGAACAGGTGGATTTGCCGGAGACTGGAGTATTGGGAGCTTATGTGCTGGAACGTGCAGTAGAGTTGTGCAGACAATATCATGTTCCTTGCATAGGTGACAGCCGTTTGGGACTGGGGCATTTCCCTCGAATGATCTTTAAAATGAATCGTCATGAATTGGAAAAATTTTCCAGTCAGACTGTGGAGAGTTTTGAAAATGTGCGAGCAATGACAAAGGAACTTGCTCGCAAAAATCAATATCCGGTTTTTGTTACATTGGCGGAAAAAGGGATTTGTGCCGCACTGCCGGAAGGTGGATTTTTTCATGAGCCTGCTTATTTACGTCCCGGTCCGATCGATATCGTGGGGGCAGGGGATGCAGTAACTGCGAATTTAACAATGGCTTTGTCATGTGGAGCTACGGTTTCAGAAGCGATGCAGCTTGGCATGAAAGCGGCTTCTATTGTGGTGCATAAGTTGGGTACAACTGGAACAGCGGGTGTGGCAGAATTGGCATTGGAGTGAAGTCTGCCATGAATTCTGGGGGACATAGATTTGTGACTGCATGAACAAGCGTTGGCTGGGTATTCTCAATGCAGCATTGGCTGCGGCATTTTATGGCTTGAATCCACTATTTGCATTGCCGCTTTATCATTTGGGTTTTTCTGTGGAAGAAGCGGTTTTTTGCCGCTATTTTTTTGGAGTTTTGATGATGGCAGCGGTAATGCTGTTTTACGGAAAATCTTTGTTTTTGCCTCGAAAATATCTATTCTTGATGATAATTGCCGGATTTTTTATGAGTGGGTCTTCTCTCACTCTCTTTCAAAGTTATAAGGAGATGGATGTTGGTATTGCGGCAACGATTTTATTTGTCTATCCAATTATGGTAGCTGCTATTATGGTTGTTGGGTATCGTGAAAAAATAACGATTCCCACAGTTGCCAGCATTCTGGCTGCGCTTTTGGGGGTAGGCGTGTTATCGTGCAGCGGCGGAGGAAAAGTAACGTTATTTGGAGTATTCATTGTATTGATGAGCTCACTCACTTACGCTATATACTTGGTTGAGGTTAAAGTTTCCCGACTTAAAGAGCTTACCTTTGAAACTTTAACTTTTTACACTCTTGTGTTTGGTTTAGTACTTACGGCTGTTTGCACCAATCCTGTTAGTGCATTATCTCGTTTAACAACCTTTACAGGTTGGATTTGTGTGATTTTGGGAGCCTTTTTCCCTACGGTGCTTTCTCTTTTTACAACAGCATTGGCGATTCGCTATGTAGGCCCTACAACGACAGCTGTTTTGGGTGCGTTAGAACCGACAACATCTGTTTTGATCGGAGTGGTGATCTTCGGAGAAATCTTCACGCTTTCTTTGGGAATAGGGCTTGTTTTGATTATTACAGCAGTGGTATTGATTGTGATGAATCCGCCTAAGAATGTTTCATGACCCTGTGTTGGCATAAAAGTAAAAATCCCCAGAGATTCATCTGAGGATTTTTTATTTATATCATTAGTTCTTTTATGGTTTATTGCAAAATCTCACGATCTTTAGAACCTCGGCTGGGACCAACTATGCCTCGTCGTTCCAGAATGTCCATGATACGCGCGGCACGGTTATAGCCGAGCCGCAGGGTACGCTGGAGCATGGAGGTGCTGGCTCTGTTCTGAGAATAGATCACATCGATGCATTTTTGGATCAGCTCCTCATCTTCACCGTCATCTTCATTACCCATTTCACTTGTGGGCTGCTCTAATTTCTTCATGAAATCTTCAAAGAAATTCGGTTGAGCCTGAGTTTCGATATGATCTAAAATACTGTTGATCTCATCATCTGAAACGTAGGCTCCCTGGATACGGATTGGCTTGTCTGTTCCGGGTGCCAGGAAAAGCATATCACCGTTACCTAGAAGCTTTTCGGCACCAATACGATCCAAAATGGTGTTGGAGTCAGCTCGGGTTGAAAGCTTGAAACTAATCCTCGCGGGAATATTAGCTTTGATAACGCCGGTGATCACATTCACACTGGGGCGTTGTGTGGCAATGATACAGTGGATACCCGCGGCACGTGCCAGCTGAGTAAGGCGCGTGATTAGTGCTTCTACCTCTTTACCGGCAACCATCATTAAGTCATTCAACTCATCTACGATCAAAACGATGTATCCCAATTTATCGGGAATTTCCTCCTCATCACGGGGAACAGAAATTTCTTTTTCCATATCCACATGCTCTTCTTCTGAGGAAAGAGCCTCTGTGCTTTCTTCATTGAGCAAAGCAGTATCCTCTGACTCTGTTTCTTCTGATTTCTGCGCAGGAGGAGGGGGGTGTTTAATGGTACGATTATTGAAATCTACGATATTGCGGGCATTTACCTTAGTAAACAGTTTATAACGTTTATCCATTTCGTTTACAAGCCATTGAAGAGCTAAAACCGCTTTCTTGGGATCCGTGACCACAGGGATGATCATGTGTGGTAAGACGTTATATTG
>JAEENR010000216.1 GCA_016283885.1 Verrucomicrobiota bacterium | reverse complement strand
GGTGAAAATCTCCTTTTCTTCGCTCCGGAGGCTAGCGCTCTATCCAATTGAGCTACTCGCGCACACCAATGCACTTGTACATTATAAAATTAGCCTCGATTTTGCAACTATTTTTTATGATATGCGCTTGGCAACTTACTGATTTTGTCAAGATTAGATCGTTTTTCGGCGGAGTGTCCTGTTGCTCCGGCTTCCGGCGAATGTCTAAATAGGCTGTAAGTAGCTTATATGATGGGGATTCTACAGGGAAAAATGGTGGGCCCAGAGGGATTTGAACCCCCGACCAAGCGATTATGAGTCGCCTGCTCTGACCGCTGAGCTATGGGCCCATAGAAAAAGCACCCGAACTTTATAAGAATGAGGTGTTAAAAGCAAGCTCAATTCCTGTCCGATGGCAAAAACGGGTGTTTTACAAATGTGCGTTTATTTTTATATATTGTTGATTTAAAATAATTTATTAAAAATTAAGAAGCAATTCAGATAACTTTCGGATGATTTTATTCCATTCAGGGCTATATTATCTTAAGGAATCTTAAATTCGCCTACTGTAGCATCGATATAATTTTTCATTGCTTGAGAAGCTTCTTGTGTTTTTTGATGCATTTCCTGTAATTCCTTTGATTCCATAGGATGTACAGAACCATCCTTTTCTCGATAAAAGATTTCAAATTCATCTGTATCTGGATCAAAAATCGAAATGCACTCAAAAGAACCATCTTTATCTTCATCAGCTTCTATACAAACACACTTTCCATTAATGGAATATGATATTGTTTTTACTCCATCAATATCAGTTTCTTGCATGATTACATCTGATCCACGATAAGTTTTTTTGATAGTCATATTCTTTTCCGGATAGGATGACTCTTTTACAGTTATATCCCTATTTTCAGTTGAAGTGAAACCGCACTCCATTTTTTGTGGGTCTGCATCCACACTTCTACTACACCCGGATAGGGATAGTATTACTGCAAGATAAGTAAATGTAATCAATACTCTGTTTGTATTTTTCATAGTTATTCAATTACTAGAGATTTTCTTTTGATTTCATTTTAATGGCGATTCTGGAATCATTCTCCGATGATTTTGACGAGGACACGTTTTCTGCGCATTCCGTCGAATTCACCGTAGTAGATTTGTTCCCAGGGACCGAAGTCCAGTTCGCCTTTTGTGATGGCAACGACGACTTCGCGTCCCATGACCTGGCGTTTGAGGTGGGCATCGGCGTTGTCCTCACCGGTGCGGTTGTGGTGGTAGTGTTCCGGAGATGGGTTGAACGGAGCCAGGTTTTCCAGCCAGACTCCAAAGTCGTGGAGCAGTCCGCTTTCGGCGTCGTTGATGAAAACGGAGGCGGTGATGTGCATGGCGTTGACCAGGCAGAGACCTTCCTGGATGCCGCTTTTGCGCACGCATTTTTCCACTTCGCGGGTAAGATTGATGAATCCTTTTTTATTGGGACACTCAATGACAATATATTCGGTCAGTGACTTCATAGCCGTGCAGAGTGTAGCAGTTTAACCGACAGGGATAAAGGGGGAACTTCTCAGGCGAGCAGTTTTTGATAGAGTTCGTAGGTCTGCTGGACCATGGTCTGTTCAGAGAAGCGTGGGGTCACATAGTCGCGCCCCTGCGTGCCCAGTTGTTTCCGCAGATCGGGATCGCGGACAAGGGTGATGAGCGCCTGGGTCAGTTTTTCCCGGTCACGCATGGGGACGAGGAATCCGGTTTGGTCATTGATGCAGACTTCGCGGGCACCATCGCAGTCGAAGGCGACAACCGGTTTGCCAGCGGCCAGTGCCTGGGGTAGCGCTCTGGGCAGACCTTCGCGGAAGGAAAGGTGGACGAGCAGGTTCATGATCCCGGTCAGTTTGGGGATCTGCGAGGGTGGGACCAGTCCCGTGAAGATGAAGTGGTCGCGGATGTGGAGCGCTTCCAGTTGTTCCTCAAATTTTGGGCGCAGGATGCCGTCGCCGATCAGCAGGAATTTGACTCGCGGCTCGGCCTGGATGATGCGGGGCGCGACCGCGAAGAGTTCGTCATGCCCTTTCAGAAAGAAAAGTCTCGCGATCTTACCGATGACGATATCATCGGGGCGGATGCCATAGTGTTCGCGGAGTTTCAGGTCATTGCGCGCGCTCAAGTAGGGATCGAGGTTGAAGCCGGAAAAAACGCGGGTGTATTGTTCAGGGCGGCCGATGCCGGCTTCCAGGTATTGATCCCGCATTGCATTGGCCACCACGATAAAATGGCGTGTGAATCGTCCAGCCAGACGTTCCGCGTTTCGGTAAATGAAGTTGGGAAAGGCTCCCTGAAAACTGCCAAAGGAAGGGCCATGGATCCCGTGGATGATGCAGGGAACGTAAGCCAGCGCTGCCGCCAGACGTCCAATGATCCCGGCTTTGCCGCTGTGGGTGTGTACGATCTGGGGCTGTGTCGTCTTGAAACGGCGTGTGAGCGAGATCAGAGCCTTCAGATCATGCAGGGGAGAGACTGGACGGACCAGATCGGGTTCAAGCTCGAAGAGTCCTTCCACAGAACGCGCCGCCGGTTCCAGCGTTCCTTCCGGGCCGGAAGTGGGGCCGGAGATCAGTTTGACCTGCACACCGGGAATGGCACGCAGTCCCAGCACGGTGGAAAGCGTGTTTTCCTGGGCTCCGCCTATGATCAGGCGTGTAATAACATGTTCGACCTGCATCGAAAATGTTCGGGATGACGATGAGGTTTTAGGACGCGGGCTGATCGGTTTTACCGTCTTTGATCAGTTGGATCCGTTCTTCCAACCAGGTTTTGTGAGACGGCAGGACATCTTTGTGATTCAGAGCATCGGTGTACCATTTGACAGCACCATCATTGTCGCCGGCTTTTTCGGCGACCTTGCCCATGCCGATCATGGCGGAAACGTCGTCTTTGTTTTCCTGAAGCAGTTTTTCATAAACCTGACGTGCTTCATCCGTCTTGTTCATCGCGAGCATGGAATCCACGATCCAGCCGATCTGCACCGGCAGGATGTATTCATTGTTCAGCGCGCGGGTGTACTGCTTCAGGGCTTCATCGGGATCGCCGGCTTCTTCAGCGACCTTGCCCAGACCGATCATAGCAGAGACATCATCTTTATCTTCTTTGAGCATCCCTTCATAAACAGCGCGTGCTTCGTCAAAGCGTTTTAGCTTCAGCAGCGCGGTGATGCGCAGGGAGATGATGCTGCCGTTCAGCGGATTCTTGCGGAGCAGATTGTCCAGAATGGGCAGGGCTTCGGCCGCTCGGTCCAATCCCAGGAGACAGACCGATTTTCTGTAAAGGTTGTCAAAATTATCGGGAGAGGAAGTCAGGATGCGATCGACCAGGTTCAGTGCTTCTTCAAAATTCTCATTCTCGATGTAAGCTCTGGAGAGCATATTGAGGATGCGGGGATCCTGCGGATTGTTTTTGCGTGCCTCGTTCAGCAGGAGCAGAGCTTCTTCCTTTTTGCCGATGGAAAGCAGACAAGCGGCTTCCTGGGTATCGAGAGTAACGATGTCGGAACTGCTCTTGCCGCTTTGTTTCCAGTAGGCTTTCACCTGGCGGATGAGATTGAGCGCCCGTTCATTTTCGCCGATCATGGAGTCCACATAAGCCAGAGCCGTCATGTTCTGGATCTGGTTGGGATCATACTGCTGGACTCGCAGGAAACACTGATAGGCCTGACGCCATTGGTGGTTCTGGGAGAACAGCGTTCCCATTGCGAAAAGAGGACTGGGCATATCCGACTTCTCATAAAGCGGACCGGGCAGATCTATCTTGCCGCAGATGCGGAAGACATTTTCCCAGGAGGAATTATAACTGTTGAACAGCTCCTCGGAGCGGTGGACCTCATCATCACTGATGAAAGTGGTGACTCCCGTCTGATAATAATGCTTGTTCGCGTAAGCGGCCAGGTTCCTCGGATAGAGGGAGAGAGCCGTCTCGCAGAATGCAATGGCATTAGAACGGTCATTTGCCTTGGCCAGCTCCACGGCGTAATTGTTCAGGATGCGGGAATAGAAAGCCGCAGTGAACGCGATATTGCCGTGCTTCAGCTTTTCTTCCGGCAGCCGCGGGATCTTGTCCAGAACAGCCTGTTTCGCCTTCCAGTAGCTCAGAGCGGCTTCTTTCTCCTCCGGGGTAAAGACCCACAGACTGACATCATCGTCCTGATAAGGGGTCAGCTTGGTGAGCAGACCGGATAAGGTCGGTTTGCAGGCTTCAAAGAAATAACCGAAACTGGGGTGCAGATAATAGGTATGCTCCTGTTTGGTGTACTGCATCAGCCATTGACTGACATTAGAATTGTCCAGATAACCGATCTCCGTTGCCTCGGCAAAATAATTCTTCCAGCGTTCCGGATAGAACTTGGCCATGCGCCGGTGATACCAGGGATAGGAAAGGAACCGGGTATCTACAAAGATATAAGGATCCTGTACACCCTTGCGAGCCATGGTGGCGCGCACCAGGTAGATGCAGGTGGGATCATCACTAAACAGGGTGACCGGCTTGTCCTTGTCGATTTTCTGGATATCGTTCAGCAGATTGCAGCCCAGATCGTACAGGGTGTCACCGTTATTGGCCTGGATCTGCGGATAATTCTTATAAATCAGACCGCCCATCATTCCTATGCCGCATATCAGGGTGAAAGCAAAGATCACCGGACGAAACAGATTCATCATACCGGAGACTTTGAAGCGCTTCTGGCGGCGTTCAGTGATCGGTTCATGGAAAACGATCAGCAGATAACCGCTGGCAAAACCCAGCACCAGTGCCGCGATGTAGTGGAACTCCAGTCCCTCGAAACCAGGAGTCAGGTGGCTGGGGCAGACCGGCAGATCGAACGCGACCGCTCCTGCGTAAATAAAGAAGAACAAGTTCATTAGCCGCACACTGATGCGCGTCATGGACGTATTGATGCCGGCATTGCCTCCGCTGCTGCGGCTTTGATCCCATTTAATACTGAGCAGGATCAGCGGTATGATGGAAAATGTGCTGAAAATAAAGAGAATATACGGCGGGATGGATGTGACTCCGCTGGCATGCTGGCTCAGGCTCATCTTCAGCAGATTGAAAAAGTCCAGATCGGAACGGCCTTCGATATATTCAATGATCGGCGTATAAAGGAAGAACAGCAGTCCCGGCAGAAAACAGAGGAAAGAGCGGATGATCAGCGTGGAGTATTTTAGCAGATTCGTGCCGTTGATCCAAATCAGCGAACCGATCCAGAAAGGCAGCAGCAGGATCATCATCCAGTTGTTCACCAGGGCAATACTGTAAACAGCTGCGGCGCGGTAGATCCAGAAGTTTTCCCCGTCCAGACGGTGTTCCAGCGTATTGCGGACGATGTACGATAAAAAGAAAATGTTGATGATCGCCGGAAAAGCGCCTGTCGCGTCCTCCCAGAAAGCAAACGTGAACCCCAGCGAGCAGACAGCCAGCAGCGGCGGGATCCAGCTTAACTTGCTGACATAGAGGCCGTCCGGATCATCATTGCGCACCCGCTGATCCGTGCAGCGGTCCTGAGGCAGCAGCATCACTGCGCGTGCCAGCCAAACCAGCGCGAAGCTGGCCAGCACGGCATTGAGCACACTGATAAAGAGGATAGACGATGCCGGTGAAAGGAGCTGGCAGGGCGAAGTGACCAGACGGAAGATCGGCGAATTCATTCGCAGTCCCCAGAAATCCCATCCGACAATGGGAGCCAGCACCGCCAGACTGTCCAAAGTCACCCAGCGGTTCAGGGTCAAAATGTAAATGACAAAGAAAATTGCCCCCAGTATCCAAGGCAAACGTGTTTTATAATTTAAATCAACCGGCATAAGTTGTTCAATATAGCGCTAACTATTAGCGCCCAATCCTACTCATTTATTCTGTTCTGAGTCAATATATTTTTATATGACTGCCGGATTTCCGCATTCCTCAAAAATGAACGCACCGAATGGATGGCATTAAAAGAACCACAGATACACACGGATATACACAGCAACGGTGTTAAAAGACAACAAAAAAGACGAGGTTTGAATGCCTCGTCTTTTTGCGTATCAGCCGGAATGTTCGATTAAGCTATGAATTTCTCGCAGATGGATTTGAAAAGGTTGGGGGCTTTTTCCACGAGGATGCCGATCTCGCGTGCGGCGCTTTCATCGGAGTCACTGGCATGAGCGGCGTTCACCATCATATCGGTGCCGAACTCACGGCGAATGGTGCCGGGAGTGGCTTTGGCGGGATTGGTCGGGCCGAGTGTCTGGCGGATCTTGGTGATGGCATCAGGGCCTTCAAAAATAATGACCCAGCTGGTCACCGTGCCGGGGCCTTGACGTTCCGCCGCGGGGCATTCGCTTTCGGAACGGCCGGACATGAAGCGGACGATGTTGTCGAACTGACTGTCGCCGTAGGTCGGGCAGAGTATCTCACCAACCTGTGTCTTGGTGGCTTCATCGAATTGGCAGCCCAGGGTCTTTTCGATATCGGGGAAGATATTTTCTGTGACTCTTCCGCCCAGTTTGGTCCGAAGCGTATCCCGAACGGGGCCATAGAATTCCATGGCCTGAGCAGTGGCCATCTGCTGGACCTTGATGCCGACGATGTTCAGCCCGGTGCCGCTGAAGAAATCCAGGACATGGCCGGGACGCGCGGAGGCAAAACGGAAGTTATCCGGCTTGAGCATGGTCAAAGAGATCTGAGGACGAACACCTTCCGGGTATTTGGCGGTGTTGCGCAGGATGCCGCCGTCCTGATAGTATTTGAGAAAGAGTTTCAAGGCACCGGTCACGCCCTGAGGGGTATTGGCCGTGATGATTGCCGGTTCAAAATAAACGACTTTTGAGGTATCCTGAGCGTCGAAGATCAGGTCGCCGAAGGTCTCGGCGATGCTCACGCCTTTGGGACAGCCCGGTGCCAGCTCACCGGCGACTTCGTGGACTTTCTGGACAGCGTTTTCGCCTTGGAGCAGCAAGACCATGATCCGTTTATTCAGACCGTTGGAGGGAGGAAAGTTCCTGGCCGCGTAGTCACTGAGCAGGGCGCGCATTTTTTCGCAGTCTGCGTGACCGGGTGCGCGGAGCAGCTCGGCGTATTCCGCGGCAAATTCGCGGCTGGGCGCGAACATACGCGCGGCGACAACATTCAGCCCGGTGCGGGCGATCAATCGGGCAATCATCCCGCCAACGCGGGATTTATCCAGTGAATAAGGAGTGATAAGAGCGTAAGCTAACTGTTCGGACATAATATGTTATTGGATGCACAGGGATCCTGTAAATAGAATCATCAGCCGTGACCGTTTACGGGGGAAGAGCATACGGCGGAAAATCAGAGTCGTCAAGGCCAATTTAGGGTCGGCTTCCGTTGTGTTCCATCAGACGCAGATCGTGACGGCCGGCGAATTGGAGCAACTCGGAAGTCACACAGCGCATGAGGGTTTTCTTCTGACTGCGGCACCAGAGAGGCAGGACAGGCAGCAGAATAAGGATCGTCCAGATCCAAGGGCAGACACTGTGCAGTGAGGCGATGAGCAGCAGTTTAAAGAAAATGCTCAGTCCCCAGATGGTCTTGAAAGCGGAACTCCAGCGGGTCGTGAAGCGGATCCTCAGCATGGCATTCCCGTCCTTGTGCGGTTCACAGAAAGTCAGCAGTCCCAGACGTGTCCAGAAACCGCCGTGGATCAGCAGGTCAAAATCATCCCAGCCCATATCTTGACGAACGATATAACCCTTTTGGGTCAAATCATTTTGGAAGATGCTCAGGAACGTTGTCCGGTCCAGAGATGTTTTGGGTGGTTCCAGTTTTTCGATCCAGAAAGCGAAAGACTGTCTGCGGGCGTTGAATGAGCCCAGTGCTGCGGCTTCCAGACTTTCCATATTTTGCAGAGGTGGACTGGGTTCCGAAAGACGGGTCTTGTACCTTGCGTAAGAGCGGTAAATCGGCTGCAGGAACCAGAGCAGTGCTACCAGCGGACGCGACCACCAGCGGGGACGCTCCAGCTTCTGCTGACAGGCGGCCAGGATACAGATTGCGATAGAAGCTCCTAAGCTGACGGCTGCCAGTGGAATAAAGAAGTGTGAAAAAATAGAGAGCAGGATCAGCGGCAGGGTGATCCCGATATGATACTCCAGACTGGTCAAAGTCAGCAGACCCGGCGCAGGGGCAGGAGAATAAAGCGTTTGGAACAGAGCGGTTCCGAAAATGCCGTGATATACGCGGCTGTGTCCCAATGATGGAATCGAGGTATTCGTCGCGTAGATGCGTCCCTTCCAAGTACAGGCACCTAGGCTGTTGAAGTATTCGGGATGTTTGCAAGCGAGCAGAGTTTCCGCCTCACCGTATCCATATTGTTGACGCAGATAGGCTTTGACCGTGTTGCGGCGCGCATGCCACACAAAGGCGGCCGGCTGCCAGGCGATCTTCCAGCCCTTTTGCTGGATCCTCCAGCAGACATCCACATCGTCGCCCGCTTTCATAAAAATGGGGTCGAATCCGCCGATCTCCTCCAACGCCCATTTCCAGAAGGCCATATTACAGCCGGGGATATGCTCGGCTGTCAGATCGGTCAGCAGAACAGCGGCAGGGCCACCGGGGGAAGCCATTACTGCGCGTGCTACGGCGGAGTCTTCGGGCGGCTGATAATTGGGGCCGCCGACCGCTACGCAGTCCGAATGGATCAAACCGTCACATAAATAACTGAGCCAGTGTTCATTGACACGGCAGTCATCGTCTGTATAAACGATGATTTCTCCTTCAGCCGCTTTCAGACCGGTATTGCGTGCCACTGAAAGTCCCTGATTCTGAGGATGATTGATTAATTTGACCTTAGGGAATCCTTTGGCGATCTGCGCGGTGTCGTCCGTGGAACCATCATTGACCACAATAACCTCGTAATGAGGATATTCCAACCGTTCCAACGAGCGCAGACAGCTGGCCAGGGTACGACCGCCGTTGTGAGTCGCCACAATGACACTGACCTTGGGTGCGGGCTGTGGAGAGGGGACAAAGCCCTGCGAAAAAATCTCCTGGACGACTTTTGCGGAAGGTTTGGGCTGCCGCTGGGCATCCACCACACCAAAAGCCCAGTCCGTAATGGGATAACCGCCTGTGAACCACTCGTCTGTGTAGCTAAACAGGATTGCCCCGGCCAGACCTGCGTGACGAATGGTCTCCAGCTTGCCCCGAATGATCTCGGCCTGATGCGGTTCGCCCTGGCGGATGGAGTCGGCTCCGGTCTCGGTCAGGAGCAGAGGTTTGCCGTCTGTTAAATTCTCCAGCCGTGCCAGATAATTGCGGAACTCCTTGGGATTGTGCAGATAAACATTAAAACTGTGAAAATCGACCGCGTCGGCCTCCAGATACTCCGTAGTAGGATAGTTGGAAAAAGTGCAAAGCACCTCCGGCGCAACGCTTTTAGCCTCATAGATCAACTGGTTGATAAATCCTCCCAGTTGTTTGCGTCCGACCCAGCGGATCAGATCGGGCGCGAACTCGTTTGCAACACTCAGACCGAAAACAGCCGGATGTCCGGCACAGAGACGAGCCGCGGTGCGTATCCGCTCAATGGCCTCCTGTTTGGATTTGCGGTCGCCCAGAAAGTCCAGATGTTTGCCCCAAGGCACATCTACCAGCAGACGCAGCCCCGCTTCGGCCACGGCATCCAGGAACCAGACCGGGGGAGTGTGATAGACTCGCAACAGATTCGCGTTCAAGCTCTTGATGATCTCAAAGTCTTTGCTGATTTGTTCTTTGGTGGGTAGCGGGACTCCGTTCGCGTCAGGCGCAAAAGGACCGTAAGCGAAACCTTTTACAAAAAAAGTACCGCTTCCGCTTCGGAACAAACGTCCATCTACACGAACCTGCTGGTTGAGGAGTCCGACTTCAGACATGAATACTGAATGACCGGCATCCAAGATGCCAATCACTTTAGACGCAAAAACAGGCGTTGTTTATCAAAAAATCATCAGTTTTTTAAAAAAATTTTAATACGTTTTATTTTAAAAATATGATAAGATATTGTATTATAAATAATTAAATGATATTCTTCGGGATTTTTTTTGTTTGCTATTAAATTTTTTTAGTGATACTCTAAGGGCAGTGAGTGTTAGACGATAGTTTGAATGCGGTTTGAAGTGGATCAGTTTCTTATGAACGGATCCTCATGCTTATTGCAAAATTCTCTGAATGCTCATGAAAAGTAGTTTTCCTGCAAGGCGTTGTGCTCAGCAGCCGGCGCTTATAGCCTTTCCCGCACACACGGGACGGGCAACGATTTGCGTAAGTGTGTGCTTATGCGGTCAGCAGGGTGGATAAATAGCTGCTGAAGAATACACAAAATATGGTAAATACAAATTATCGTTCTGTGTTATTAGCTGGAGCTATGCTGACAGCGGGCGCATTGTCCGCAATGGCAGCATTGCCGGATCCTCTGTACGAGGGTCCTGTGAATTACACAGGTTCCGCGAACGGATCTTTCAGCTATGACGAAGGAACGGGAGAAATAACCGTTCACGGATGCGGTTCCGACATCTGGGGTACGTCTGATTCTTTCTACTACGTTTATACAGCGGTAGAAACGGATACAGATTTCGATTATGTGATCAAGGCAACAAACTTTGCCGGTGAATCCAACGAATGGATGAAAGCCGGTTTGATGGCCCGTGCCAGTATAGGCTACACTTGGGATCCTGAAACAGGCGAGGTCAACGGTTTGGATATGGAAGGCGGCGCACGCTACTTCTGTGTACAGACTCAGAAGACTTCCGGTTCTGCCAACACCAAGTGGATCACGCAATGGCGTCCGACAGTAGATCAGGATGTGAATGACAATACATCCAAGCGTTATGGCAATTACACCTGGCCGCAATGGCTGCGTTTGCGCAAGATCGGTCACACCTATTACGGCATCGTCAGCTCTGACGGTGAAAACTGGGAAAAACTGTGGTCTGAAGATTCCGATACGTGGGAGGAAGGTCCTCTGGTTCCTTATGAGGGTGCAACGCCTTTGGCAGTCGGTCTCTTTGTGACATCCCACAATGCCGACAGCAATGATGCTATCCTCACCGCTTATGATTTCCAGGCTTTCCCGCAAACTCCGGTAGCCTTCGAACATGCTCCGGAAGACAAGGAGATTACCGCCGGTACGACTTATAAGCTGGAAGCTAAAGTCAGTGGTTACAATCCTTTCACTTATGTTTGGAAGAAAGACGGCAAAGTCATTGCCCAGGGTACTGAGCTTTTTGCCAATTCCTTCAGCTACAAGATTGAAGGTGCTAAACTTTCTGATTCCGGTACCTATACTCTGGAAGTGACCAACACGGCCAACGGCCAGACGACCACGAAGACCGCTTCCGCCAAACTGACGGTGGTGACCGACGTGAAAGCTCCGGAGATCCTGAGTGTTCAGGCTTTTGAGAACACTGTGGGTATCACCTTCAATGAAACGGTGGATTCTGCCAGCGCGACTCAGGCCGCCAATTATGCTGTGTCCGGCAAGACCGTGACTCAGGTCGAGCAGAGAACGGGTGACCGTGTGACGCTGATCCTGAACAGCAAGGTGGATACCGGCGCGACTGTGGATGTGACTGTGAAGAATGTGGCGGATCTTTCCGGCAACAAGATCACGGAAACGACCGCGACAGCGGCAGCGAATTTCGCGCTGTCCATCACCGGTAAACCGTTCACTCCGGGTTATGCTGAAGCAATGGGCGGTGACGGATTCTTCATCAACAACCAGGGCTTGATGAACTGGGGCAACTATGATGAAGATACGTTCGTCTATAAGACTTTCACAGGTGACTTCGATATCCGTATGCGCATCCTGGATCAGAGCTATACGACCCAATGGGCCCGCGCGGGTCTGCAGATCCGCACTGCTCTGGATGCCGGCAAAGCGGCTCCGCACAGCGCTTATATGGAAATCCATCACTGCCCGATGAAAGTCATGAGCTGGGATGATGCCACAGCCTCTTATACCGACCCGGTTGAAAACATCCATGGTCTGGAACAGGATGACTATCGCTACGCGATCGAGTCCAACGCCCGTCTTGCCAATAACGGTGATACAGGCGGCTATGGCAATACCCGTTCCTTCATTGTGGACGGTGTCCGCACCACTCCTGGTGATTTCTACCTGAATGACGGCGAGATGTGGCTGCGTATCGGTCGCGTTGGCAAAGTGATCAATGCTTATTATGGTATCAAGAGCGGCGGCCAGATCGATTGGACGCGCATCAACAGCCAGACTATCAATG
>JAEENR010000215.1 GCA_016283885.1 Verrucomicrobiota bacterium | reverse complement strand
GCCACGCCGCTGTACGGTCACGAAATGAATGACCAAACGCTCTGCCATGAGCTGGGTCTGGACTTTGCCATCAAAATGGGCAAGGCGGACTTCATCGGCAAGAAAGCGCTGGAAGCCAATCCTCCTAAGTTCAAACGGCTGGGCATCAAAATGGTGGACCGCGGCATCGCACGCGAGCATTTCAAGGTGTTCGATGAGAGCGGCCGCGAGATCGGTCATGTGACCTCCGGCACACACAGTCCGACCCTGAATCACGCCGTGGCAATGATCCGGGTGGAAAAAGATTTTAACGCCCCGAACGTATGGGTCGAGGTGCGCAACAGAAAACTGAAAGCGGAGATCGTTCCTCTGCCTTTCTACAAGAGAAATAAATAACAACAGATACTGATTTATGTCTAAATACAAATACTTGAAATCACACGAGTGGTACTGCGAAGAATGCGGCAAGGTGGGCATTTCCGACTTTGCACAGCATGAACTGGGCGACATCGTCTTCGTAGAACTGCCGGAAGTGGGCGATGAAGTGGAAGCCGGCAAGGCTTTCGGCAATGTGGAATCGGTCAAGGCTGTTTCCGAGCTTTACAGTCCGGTCAGCGGCAAGGTCGTTGAGGTGAACGAGGAGCTGCAAAGCGCCCCGGAACTGGTCAATAAAGACGCTTACGCGGCCTGGATGATCAAGGTCGAGCCCAGCGAAGCCCCCAAGGATCTGCTGAGCGAAGAAGAGTACAAGAAGCTGACCGCGGAATAACCGGCCGGCCGTATGGTTCGCGGAGACTCGTACCCCAAAGACGAGTCTCAGCTTTTATTTTTGATTTAACATTTTACATTCAAACGTATGTCAACTTATACACCTCACACTTCGGCCGAGATCCAGGCAATGCTGGACGTGGTGGGAGTGAAGAGCCTGGAGCAGCTTTACCAGGGATTGGAAAGCCTCTTTGTGAAAGACATGGATCTGCCGGCCGGCAAGAGTCAGCAGGAAGTTGCCCGGTATTTTGAAAATCTGGCGGCGGAAAACAAGGTCTTCGGCAGTATCTTTCTGGGCGCGGGCGCTTATCAGCATTATATTCCGCCGGTGGTGAAGAGCCTCCTTTCCCGCGAGGAATTCGTCACGGCCTACACACCGTATCAGGCGGAAATGTCCCAGGGTATCCTGCAGGGCATTTTCGAGTTTCAGACGATGATCGCCGAGCTGACGGGGATGCAGGTTTCCAATGCTTCTCTGTATGACGGCTCCACGGCACTGGCCGACGGCATCCTGATGCTGGGTGAAAGAAAGAAGAACAAGGTTCTGGTCTCCGAAGGGATCCATCCCCGTTCTCTGGAAGTGGTCAAAACGTATCTCGTTCCTCAGGGCATCCAGATCGAGAAAATCGCCCTGGATGAAAACGGACGTACCTCGCTGGCCGATCTGAAGGCCAAACTGACCCCGGACGTTTTCGCCGTGGCGGTGGCTCAGCCCAATTTCTTCGGCGTGATCGAAGACGCGGCGGCGATCGGCGAAGCGGTCAAGGCTGCCGGTGCCGGTTATATCATGCAGGTGGAACCGTTCTCCTGCGCGATGCTGAAGACACCTTTTGCCTGCGGCGCGGATATCGCCGTGGGAGAAGGTCAGCCTCTGGGAATGCCTCTTTCCTTCGGCGGCCCTTATCTGGGCTTTGTCGGAGCACGTGAAAAGCTGGTGCGCAAGCTGACCGGCCGCATCGTGGGCAAGACCTCCGATGCTAACGGCAACGACGCTTACGTTCTCACGCTCCAGGCGCGCGAACAGCACATCCGCCGTGAGAAGGCGGCCTCTTCCATCTGTTCCAATCAGGCGCTCTGCGCGCTCACGGCCACGATCTACATGGCCACGGCGGGCAAGACCGGCATGAAGGAAGTAGCCTCGCAGTGCGTGTCCAAGGCGCATTACCTGGCCGCGGAGATGGTGAAGATCCCCGGCTTCCGGCTGAAATACAGCGCGGAGTTCTTTAATGAGTTCGTCACGGTGACGGACACTCCGGCCGATGAGATCATCCGCAAATGCGCGGAGAAGAATATCCTGGCCGGTTTGAAACTGAGCGGGCATGAGATCCTCTGGTGCGCCACGGAAGTCAATACCAAGGCGGATATGGATCAGCTGCTGGCCGTACTGAAGGAGGTCAAATAATGAAAACGATTTTTGAGAAATCTGTTCCGGGCAAGTGCGCCATCTCTCTGGCTCCCTGTGATGTCCCGGCTTATGATCTGGACGCGTCCCTGCTGCGCGAGACTCCGCTGAATCTGCCGGAGGTTTCCGAGGTGGAGGTCGTGCGTCACTATACCGCTCTTTCCAAGCGGGCTTACGGTGTGGACGACGGATTCTATCCGCTTGGCTCCTGCACCATGAAGTACAATCCCAAGCTGAACGAGGAAGTCGCGGCGCTGCCAGGCTTCACGGGCATCCATCCGCTGCAGTGCGAATGCACGGTGCAGGGCGCTTTGAAAGCCATGCACACGCTTTCCAGAAAACTGGCGGCCATCACCGGCATGGATGAGGTCACTCTCCAGCCCGCGGCCGGTGCTCACGGCGAATACACCGCCTTGCAGCTTATCCGTGCTTACCATCTGGACCGCGGCGATACCGGACGCGATAAGATCATCGTGCCGGATTCCGCTCACGGGACCAACCCGGCTTCGGCGGCTATGAACGGCTACACGGTGGTCAATATCCCGTCCGCGGCGGATGGCTGTGTGGATCTGGACGCTCTGCGGAGCGCCGTGGGTCCGGATACAGCCGCGCTGATGCTGACTAACCCGAACACGGTGGGCATTTTTGACAAGAATATCGCCAAGATCGCTCAGATTGTTCATGACGCGGGCGGCCTGCTTTACTATGACGGCGCCAATCTGAACGCCATCATGGGCACGATCCGTCCGGGCGACATGGGCTATGACGTGGTCCATCTGAACCTGCACAAGACCTTCAGCACACCTCACGGCGGCGGCGGTCCGGGCAGCGGTCCGGTGGGATGCAAAGCGGCTCTGGCCAAATATCTGCCGGGTCCCGTGGTGACCGAGAAGGATGGCAAATACCATCTGACGAGCGTTGGCGGGAAATCCATCGGCTGCGTCAAGACTTTCTACGGCAATTTCCTGGTCATGCTGCGCGCTCTGGCTTATATCGAAGTCCTGGGCAAAGAGGGGATCAAGCTCGCCTCCCAGCTGGCCGTGCTGAACGCCAATTACATGATGGCTCGCCTGAAAGACAAGTTCCCCACTTATTCGTCCGACATCTGTATGCACGAGTTTGTGGTCAGCTGCGACAAGATCAAGGAAGAGATCGGCGTGACGGCCCTGGATTTTGCCAAGGCGATGATAGACCGCGGTATGCATCCGCCCACCATCTACTTCCCGCTGATCGTGCACGAGGCTCTGATGTTCGAGCCGACCGAGACCGAGTCCAAGGAGACTTTGGACTGGGCCTGCGACACCGTGCTGGATCTGGTGGCCGAAGCCTATAAAGACCCGGCCGCGTTCAAACAGCATCCCCGGAAGATGCCCATCGGCCGTCCGGATGAAGTGACGGCGGCACGCAAACCGGTGCTGATCTATAAGGCTTAGGAATCATTTAATAATAAACGATATGCAGAGATGCGGGGGATTCCCGCGTCTCACATTTTGAATACCCTTGCACTTTCGGAAAATATATGCTACCTTTGAAAAAGATATCCCTTGAACGGGAACAAAATTTGTTATGAATAAAAAACTTATAACCGTTTTTTTGGGGCTGGCATTAACAGGAGCTATGGTGTATGCAACCGAGCCGACCATCAAATATGAGGTAAATGGAACAGACCTGATTTTGACCTACTCTGGAACACTCTGCCAGAGCACGGACGCGATCAGCTGGACCGAAGTCGCATTTGCGTCCAGTCCTTATACAGTTGTACTCGACAATAAAAAACTCTTCTTCTGTGCGAAAGGAGAGTGTGACAGCAAAGACTTTACGATCCCACTGACG
>JAEENR010000022.1 GCA_016283885.1 Verrucomicrobiota bacterium | reverse complement strand
GCCCTCGCGCAGAAGTATCTCCATTTCGGGATACCAGGTGGACTTGATTTCCTTCTGTCCCCAGGCCGGATGATTCCAGAAAATGAACGCGTTCTGTTTGGCCGCGGCGTAAACCGCGTCCATCAGCTTCTCTTGGATCAGCGCCTCAAAATCGGTCAGGAACAGCGCGTTCAAATGCTTGGCATAAGGCTCGGCGCGTGTGATCTCCAATCCGGGCACCAGGATGATATTCTCCGCCTGAGCGCGCGGACTGGCCAATTCAAAACTGCGACGAAGTTCCAGATGAGCGATCTCGTTCTTGAAAGGACGCACCTCGATATGATCCGAAAGACAGATCACATCCAGTCCCTCTTTCTTTGCCTCAACGACACGGGCCGTCGGCCTCAGATCGCCGTCAGAGAAAACCGTGTGCTGGTGAAAATCACCCAGCAGCGTGGTGAACGCCCCAATGTTCGGAAACTTCGGCTTGACCGGCAACACACCGCGTCCAGCAGGGCGCGGGATGCGTGCCAGTTCATCCGCAGTGGCCGGCGTACCGGCCGCCTGGGCTTCGTTCGTCATCCAGCCGGGCACGCCTGCCGCGAGTCCGGCCAGAGAACCTGTTTTCAAAAAATCACGACGTGATATCATGGAAAGATCCCTTTTTGAAACTGTGTCCTATTCCAAAGGAAGAACCTGCCACTCGTGGATGCCCACAGCGAATTTATCCTGCTGCTTCACTTTCAAGCGCAGAGCTTTTGTTTTGACCGGCTTGAAAGAGACATCGATCCACTTGTCCAGTTCCACGGAATACGGCTTCGACGCTTCCACGGGAGCCCATTCACCGTTGTCCTTCTGATATTCCAGACTCCAGCTCACAGGAGGACGGATCTCGCCCACTCCGGTATCATCGAACCAATAGACGCGGACTTCGTCTGTCTCGACGGGTTTATCCCAGCTGTAGCTGACCCATTCCTCGCCGCCTTTGCGGGGCCAGAAGTGTGTCAGTTCGCCCGGATGCTGATTGGATTTCTTGGGAGATTTTCCATCATTGATGCCCACGATATAGCAGTTGTAGCTGGTGTGTGAAAGCTCGACTTTCGCGCTGCCTTCCAAACCTTCTGTGGCAATGGCCTCCATCTGGGGAGCCATCGGGAGCCACACCTGCATGGGGCAAGCCTCACGGTTATCCCAGGCATAATAAGGGATCGCTTTGATCGGCGTTTTGCCGCGCTGGGTCACCTTCTCGCCGGAAGCGTTCTTTTGTGTTTCAGCCGGCAGCGGCTGATAGAGTGTCCGTGTCCAGTTCACCTTCATATCCGCGAACTGCGCGTCGCCCTGCAGCACCATGACACCGCCCAGCAGATCTTTTTCAAATTGCGGTTTCAGTTTGGTCTCCGGCGGCAGATAGATGTTCTTCAGCTCGGTCTTCTGATCAATACCTTCCAGACAATAGACGATCGGACCGCGTTTGATCGCGACCATGCCCGCGTCCGCTTTCACGTTCGGGTTGGCCAGGATCATCTGAGGCTCCATGCCGAAATGATAGATCACACTGTCACCCTTCTTCCAGACACGGCGCGCGAACTCATAGCCTTTATCAGACTGCACCTTGGCAGAACTCGGCCAGGAATGTGTCACTTGGGTAGCCCAGCCCGGCTGTCTGACATAGAAGCCAAACTCCACCGGCTCGCTCATATCCATGGTAAATCTCACCGTACCATCCCACGGATACCTCGTGTCCACTTTCACCTTCACCTCTTTGCCGCCGATCTTCGTTGTCACGGAACCGGCCACGAACTGATTCACAAACAGAGAATCTTCATTCTCCGCGTAAAGATATTCACCCAGCGAAGCCATCAGGCGCGCCACGTTCGGCGGACAGCAAGCGCAGCCGAACCATTCGGAACGGTGATGATTGCCGCTGCTGGCCAGCGGATTCACATAGAAGAAGCGGTCACCCTTCAGATTCACACCGGCCAGGAAGCCGTTGTACAAAGTCTGCTCCAGCACATCTTCGTACTTGGTGTCGCCGTACAGCAGACCCAGACGGTGATTGAGCAGGATCATCGCCACCGAGGCGCAAGTTTCCTGATAAGCGCTGGCATTGGGCAGATCGTAATCTTCGGTAAATCCTTCGTTATGCGCGGAAGGTCCGATACCGCCGGTGATGTACAGATTCTTGTAAACCGTATTGTTCCAGACACGGCGCACCATCCTCAGCAGATCCTCATTGTGAGTCTCGCGGCCCACATCCGTACAACCGGAGAGCAGATAAGCCGCGCGCACCGCGTGACCCATGATGGTCTTGGTGTCGCAGATCGGATACATATCCTGATGATAGTCGCCCGTGTATTTATCCAGAGGGATGTTGTGCTCTTTGGCATAGAACTTCTCACCGCGGTGGATGACAAAGAAATTGGCCAGCTTCAAATAGCGGTCATTGCCTGTAGCCTTCCAGAGCTTCATCAGAGCCAGCTCGATCTCCGGATGTCCGGGATAACCGGCGCGCTTGCCCGGTTCATCACCGAAAACGGAATCAATGTAGTCGGCAAACTTGGTCGCGATATTCAGGAAATTCTTTTTGCCGGTGGCTTGATAATGTGCCACAGCGGCCTCGAACATGTGACCGGCGCAGTAAAGCTCGTGCGCGTCGCGCAGATTGGTCCAGCGGCGTTCCGGGTGGACTACCGTGAAATAGGAATTGATGTAGCCGTCTTCACCCTGCGCGTGAGCGATCACGTCAATGATGCGGTCCAGTTCTGCCTCCAGTGCCGGGTCAGGATTAGTGGCCAGCGTATAAGCGGCTGCTTCCATTCCCTTGTACAGGTCGGAATCCATGAACAGAGGGCCTTTGTAATGCTCAGGGTCTTTTCCCTTGGCCGCCAGCTTCAAATTGGAGATATTACCGGCCTTTTCCAGATTCTCCAGATTCGCCGCGATCGAGGACAGACGGTTCGTATCCCGTTTCGGTCCCCAGAAGCTGCTGGTGATCTCCACTTGTGTGAACGGGACCGCCTGCAAACGAAGTTCCTTGTTGAGCGAACCGGAATCCTCCGCCAAAGCGGAGCCTTCCAGTGCCATTCCACAAATCAGAGCGACCAGCCCGATTTGATATGATTTTCTAAAAAACTTATTCTTCATATATGTTTCCTCAAGAACAATAGCGAGGACAGTATACCCCAAGAAGCCGTCTGTAACAAGACGGAAATGCCGTTTTCCGGCAAAATTAGCTAACAGGAAAGAAAAGAAGCAGATAACTGAACAAATAACTGATCAGATTTGCCAAAAACACCAACAGAAGCAGGCGTTTACTGAATCCGAAAAGCAGTCCGTACATCACGAATTCCCAGACAACGACAAAACTTTCCAGTCCAAAGACCGATAAAGAGTTCAGCACCAGATCGTAATCATAATTGTCCACCAGGAACTGCAGGAACAGATTCAGACTGAGATTGGTCAGGACGTTGACCCCGACCGATGCCGTCAGGAATTTCCGGTTCCGCGTTGACCGGAAGCAGCAAAAGAAACCGCCTTCGATCAAACAAGTTAAGAAACACGCGATCAGTAAGCTCATTTTCTCTTCAACAGGGCCGCCGCCGTCAGCAGAGCCACATAACAGACAAGGTACAGAACCAGAAAGACCGCAAAAGAATGCTGAAAACCGCTGATCAGGCTTCCCGGATACAGCACGGACGCCGCCAGACCGAACATCAGCCCCGGTCTATGCCGACAACAGGCGACCATCATATATAACGTGATCGGCATCATCAGGTTGACCGCGTACTGCGCTGCCAGCGAAAAGGCCAGCCGTTCCGGGAAAAAGTACAAGAGGACGACTCCGGAGATCATTGCCAGAGAAGTTGTTTTCACAATGCCGAGCTTATCCATCAGAAAACCGCCCGTGAACTTTCCGGCAAACACCAGAAAATAAAACAGAACGAACCCGGTCATCATCTCCTTCCAAACCGGCACGACCGCTCCCCCGGCGGCGGAACGCCCGAATACGTTGAA
>JAEENR010000214.1 GCA_016283885.1 Verrucomicrobiota bacterium | reverse complement strand
ACTTTACCTTTCGCGTAACCGGGACGGGCTTCCAGAAGCTCAACGCCGATCATTTCCGCGAAACGGTCACGCTTGAAAAATTCCAGGATCGGATCCATATGCTGTTACGCCCTTTCCAGTGTGCCGGAAGTCCACTCGCCGCCGGTCCAGGAGTCAGTTACTTTGAAACCGTATGTTTTATACGTTTCGCTGACAGCCTTGAACTGATGGGTGAGGATGCCCGCGACGATCAGCTTGCCTTTGGGAGCGACTTTGGCGACGATCCTTTCGGCAACCTGCATCAGCAGGGGAGCTTCCAGATTGGCACAGACGATATCCCAGAGATCCTTCTTGCGGGTGTTCATTTTTTCAACGCCCATCGTTTTGAATTCTGCCAGCTTTTCGGCCTGATTCACAGTCGCGTTTTTAATGGAGTTTTCCACCGCTTCCGCATCATTATCAAAACCGAAAACAGGTTTGTAGCCCAAACGCGCTGCCGCTATGGAGAGTATCCCCGTGCCGCATCCAATATCCAGCATGGAACGTTTTTCTCCTTCGGCCGGCATATATTTTACGATTTGCGATAAACAATAACTGGTCGTGGGATGGTGTCCTGTGCCGAAACTCAAACCGGGATCCAGCACCAGACGGACCATGCCTTTGGCGGCTTTCCGTTTGCTCCAGCTGGGAGCGATCATCAGTTTTTTGTCAAAGGTTAGAACCTTGAAATGGCGTTTCCAGGATTCAGCCCAGTCTTCCTTTTTGATTTGCCGGACACTGATCCGCGGAGCCGAGACATCCAGTCCCAGCTCAGCCAGTTTTTTCAGTTCGCCTCTGATCAGTGCTTTGATCGCCACGGGAGTTTTGCGCAGTTTCGCCGTATAGAAAGAAACTCTTGTGCGTGTGCTTTCATGCAGCTGCCATGCCGAGGGGCAGACATCGCTTCCGAAAAGCCGTATAAAAAGCTCGATCACGGCATCCTCTGATTCCAGAGGGATCTCCAGCGAGACTTGCCAGAGCTTGTCCAATTTCCGTTTACTGGCCGGCATGGCGGATCTTATTGTTGTTGACCTCGATTTGTTTGAGGATCTCTTCGATAGCGCGATCCAGCTGAGGATCTCTGCCCATGCGATAATCTTCGGCTGTGCGCTCCACACGGATGTCGGGATCTTCGCCCAGATCTTCGGTCGGAGAGCCGTCCAGACGCCACGCGCCGGAAAGCGGCATACGGGCGGACGTGCCATCCACCAGACCCATGCTGTAGGTCCAGATGACATATCCCGGTGTCGGCATGCCGACGACCAGACCCAGACGATTAACGCGGACGGTCGTGGTGAAGATCTCACCATTTGAATAGGCCAGCTGATCGCTCAGGACGATGATGGGCTTGTCCCAGGAACGATCAGGCACCGCGCGGATCTCTTGATCACGGGATTTCACATAACCATGCGGACGGCGCATCATCCAGCTGATGAGCGTGTCGGAAATGTTGCCGCCGCGGTTGCCGCGCACGTCAATGATCAAGCCTTCTTTACCCTGGATGCGGTCATAAACTTCGCGTTCAAAGCGGGTCTGATCAGAAGCGCCCATCGCGGCGATATGGATATAGGCCAGGCGGTCATCGCTGGCTTTGGACACTTTGTCCACATTTTCAGCGATCCTGTTTTCATAAAGAGTATTGCGCCAGCTGGCGGTGGGAACTGTGTAAGTGACGGTCCTCGCGTATTCCGTGGAAGGATGATCGTTCACCAGGAAGGTGAAATCCTGCGGCTGATTATTGATGATCTGATAAAGATTTTCATCTGCCTGGACTTCTTTGCCGTTGATCTTCATGACATATTCACCGGCTTTCAGGCGTGTCGCCTCAAAATCTCCGGGCATATTGACGGGAACTTCCGCGATACGCAGACCGGGGCCTCTCCAGGTGTAGTCAATGATGAAGCCGAGTTTCGGCGTGGAAGGAGAAGTCGCGGTGGCTTCTTTGACGGCAGTGATTTCGGAGTGACTGGATTCCAGTTCACCCACCATGCGGTTGAGCAGCACACCGAATTCCTCGCTGGTCTCAATAGAGGGGAGCAGACGCTCATAACGGGCGCGGATCTTATCCCAGTCGCGGCTGTGCATATTGCCATCGTAGAAACCGCGTTTGTAATTTCTCCAGAATTGAGCGAAAGCCGCGTGACGTTCCGCGTGGATATCGCGTTCAAAATTCGCGACAAAGGTCACTTGTTCCAGCGGTCCGTTGTCTTGCAGAACACGGGCATAGATCTCACCGCCGGGACCGGTAAAGAAAGCCTTCTTGGCCAGGGGCGCGACCTGCAGATTGGCTTTGCCGCCGCCGCTGGTGTAGCGGCGAATGGCTTTGCCGTCATAGCTGATCAGGGTCAATTCACCATCCGTGATAGTTACCAGATCGCCTGTAGGAGAGGGCAGCATGGCTGAAGGATAGGCATTGCAGTGTTTTTCAATGCGGCGGTCCATCTTTTCAAAATCGATGGAGATCTCAAATTTATTGGTGATGGGCTGATACTTGAGTTCGGCATCGCCGGTGTAAACAAGGCTTTCTCTCAAGGGCAGACGATAGATGGCCGCGCCGGCGCGGTCACTGCGGAAGTAAAGATATTTGCCGTCGGGCGACCAGGTGGGCATTTCATGATCCGCGTTCAGACAGGTGACATTGACCGGAGTGCCGCCCTCAGAACCGACGATGAAGATATTGCTGGCTCCGCGCGGTACGTTATTGACATAAGCGATCCACCGGCCGTCGGGCGACCAGCTGAAATTACCGCCGCCGTTGCCGTACATATAAGAAGCCGGCAGACTTACCAGTTTGATCAGCGATTTATCTTCCAGATTCAGGCGATAGAGACCGCCATCCGCGCCGGTGACCCAGAACGCTATGGCTTTCCCGTCCGGAGACGGCAGCGGATTGAGCATATCCTCGGTCCTGTTCCACAGGCAGGTCGTTTCATTGCTGTCCAGATCCAGTTCATACAGGCGGATGTTTTTATCGCGGTCGGATGTGAAATAAAGTTTTTTAGGATTGGTGGGGGAGACCATAAAGTCGAAATCCTCACCGACCCAGTCCGTCAAGCGCTTGGCGATGTTGGCCGTGCGGTTGGCCGAGTTAGCGGGTTTTTGTGTTGGCGTGGACCATATCTCACTGCGCAGACCAAAGAAAACCGTCGCGCCGTCCGGTGTGACAGCCAGTTCTTTTGCGTTGTTGTTGGTAAAGCGCATCAGCCGCTTGCTGTTCATCTTGGGATCAACAGCCGCCTGGATGGCGATCTTCTGCGGTTCAGTCTCACCTTTGCGCAGCAGGTAGAGATCCACGTCATATTCAAAAGCGATATCACCCGTTTGGAACGCGACACACGGACAACGGACCGCGTCACCCACAAAATGGGTCAGCTGACGGCCTTTGCCTTCCATGTCGAACATCCAGAGATTCGGTGTCCTGGCGTCGTTGTCTTCAAACTTGGTGTGGATCTTTCCGATCTCGCTCAGTGTCGGGATGCCGGGAGTCGGTTCACCGATCGTGGAGGTCAGGATCTCATTGCCGGAGGGCATGAACTGTGACCAGATATGCTGTTTATTGTCGTCCACCAAAGCCTTGCATTCACCGGTGGCCACATTCAGCAGATTGATCTGCATGGCTCCGGAGCCGTAATAGCGCGGACGTGTCCAGGGGAAGGAAAAACGGGCATAAACGATAGTCTTGCCGTCGGGGGCAAAAGCCGGGAAATTCAGCGGCGCGAAGTCTTCTGCGTACTTTTTGGTGGCCAGTGTATCCACATTGAGCGAGAAGATGCCGGGACCTTTGCCGTCGCGTGTGGAGATAAAGAGCAGCTCTTTACTGTCGGGACTCCATCCGGAGAGCGCCTCACCTTCGGAGGTCCAGGTCAGCTGTTTGGGAGTGCCGCCGGTAGAGGGCATGATAAAAATATCACTGTTCCCGGTTCGGGTGCTGACAAATGCTATCCATTTCCCGTCGGGTGACCATAACGGTTTGGAATCCATCTCGATATGCATGGTCAGCGGAGTGGCTTTGCCGCCCTGGCTGGGAACGGACCATATATCTCCGCGATAGACGAAGGCAAGAGTGGAACCATCCGGGCTCAAGGAAGGCATCCTGGCTCCGATGATGTTTTGATCCTCGTCGGCGGAAACGGTGGAAACAGCCGCGGCGCATAAGCAGATAGCTGTCAGCGTGCGTGTTACATTATTCTTAAAGTAGCGTGAAAATCGCATCATAAATAACTGGGGACAAGCATACCTGTCCGAATGGCCCAGGTAAACATTATTTTTTGATTCAAAGTATTTTCCATTTTCTCTGTGGGGATTTTCCTCTTGACCGGGCTTGAACCTAAAAGGGTTAGAGAGACAATACTCCCCGGTTTCTTCATGTTGGCAGGGGAACAGGTTTTCCACGGAGGCTGACGCTTCCGGTGAAGGTTCGTTAGTATCCTCTTTTTCATTGGAGGGCTGCCCCTCACAGAAAGATCCTTCCACCAGAGTCCCATCATCCAACCGCATATATCCGGGAGAAACAGGTTTGAATTGGATCGAATTTTGGAAATCGTTGTTTAGTTTGTTTATATCGTTCATAGTATCGTATTTAGTTTCAGGGCTCATCTTTAGCCCGGTGAGCGAGGGACATGTTAAATCTGACGGAATGATACAGGATGATGTTTCAACCCAAAACCTTTTATGGCAATTATGGTAATTTTTAGAACCAAGGATGGTATCAAAGGAATCAAGGATGGATAGGGATAAAATACAGATAGATTATTTAATAACAATAGATTATAAACGAAATAAAATCCCGCGTCTCCTCAGGTTTTATTTGCTTTTTATAAGATTGTATGCTATCTTTCTTGACATAAGCCCATCGAATGGGGATTGGTCATGAGAAATCATAAATTTTTTATCGGTCTGCTGGCTGCAACGCTGGCAGCAACCGCAACACAAGCCGCGGAACCTGTTCTCAATTATGAAGTAACGGGGGATGAACTGATTTTGACCTACTCTGGAACGCTTCTCCAGAGTACAGACGCGGTCAACTGGACAGAAGTGGGTTCTGCTTCCAGTCCGTATAAAGTCAGAATCAGTGACAAGAAACTGTTTTTCTGCGCCAAAGACGGATCAGAAAGTAAAAATATCACCATCCCGCTTTCGGACACGGTGAATTTAGACATGATCTGGATCGAACCCGGCACATTCATGATGGGCAGCCCCAAAGACGAACTGGGCAGAGATGATGATGAAATCCAACATGAGGTGACGCTGACCAAAGGCTACTGGCTAGGCAAGTATGAAGTGACTCAGGCGCAGTATAAAGCCGTGATGGGGAAGAATCCTTCCTATTTCTGGTTGGGAGATGATTGGCCGGTGGAACAAGTGAGCAGAAATGAGGCGATGGAATTCTGCGCCAAGCTGACAGCCATTGAGAAAGCTGCCGGGAGACTGCCGTGGGGGTATGAATACTCACTGCCGACCGAGGCGCAGTGGGAATACGCCTGCCGTGCCGGTACGACCACAGCCCTGAACAGCGGGAAGAATTTGTCAGATATGTACAAATGTCCAGAAATGGATGAAGTAGGTTGGTATGATGACAATAATTACGGCATGACTTCTATGGTAGGACAGAAGCTGCCGAACGCCTGGGGATTCTATGATATGCACGGGAATGTATTTGAATGGTGTCTGGACTGGTACAACAGTGATTATTATGAAAACAGTCCGGAGTCCGATCCCGTGGATTTGAGGGAATCAAATACTTGTGTTCGTCGCGGAGGCAGTTACGCGCGCTATTCCGCTATTTGCCGCTCAGCGGACCGGGCTGCTTTTGGAAGCGGTGGTGGCAAGGATAAGGAAACAGGTTTCCGCGTGGCGCTGGTTTCCAAGGATATGAGTGTTCCTTTGTCGAAAGATGTTGATCTGCGTATGATCTGGGTCGAGCCGGGCATGTTCACGATGGGCAGTCCTGAAGACGAACTGGGCCATTTGAATAGGGAAGTCCAGCATGAAGTCACGCTGACCCAGGGCTACTGGCTGGGTAAGTATGAAGTGACTCAGGCGCAGTATGAAGCGGTTATGGACAGCAATCCTTCTGAGTTCATAGGAGCTGATCTGCCGGTGGATTCGATCACTTGGGATGACGCGATGGAGTTCTGCGCCAAGCTGACAGAAATCGAAAGGGGCGCGGGCAGATTGCCGGAAGGGTATGAATACACTCTGCCGACCGAAGCGCAGTGGGAATATGCCTGCCGTGCTGGGACAACGACCGCCCTGAACAGTGGAAAGAATTTGTCCGATAAGTATAAATGTCCCGAAATGGATGAAGTGGGCTGGTATTATTACAACGGCACTAGAAAAACTCATCCGGTGGGGCAGAAACTTCCAAACGCCTGGGGATTGTATGATATGCACGGGAACGTCTCGGAATGGTGTTTGGATTGGTATGGAGATTATCCGACTACAGCTGTGACCGATCCCACGGGACCGGTTACGGGTGAAGACCGCGTCATACGCAGCGGTGCCTGCGACTATGCGTACCATTGCCGTTCAGCGCACCGGAGTAACGGTGCCCCCAGCCACTTCAGCGGTACCTATCGCGGCTTCCGTGTGGCGCTGGTTCCGGTCCAGTAAAAGCTTTTTGAACTGAAAACAAAGATCCCCGATGGTTTTTATCCCGCCGGGGATTTTTTTTAGAACCTATTCAAAAACAAGTTATTCCGTAGGGATACGCGATCGCGCGTCTCATTATGAAAACCCCAGAACGGGATCCATTGTAAAGCCCCGACGGGGTGACAGAGCGTAGGTAGAATGACTTCCGATAATAGATTTTATCCGCAAATTTTTCATTTTAATAAAAATAAAAAATTTTTTTATTGTTTATATCTTATTCAAAATAAATATATTTTAATAGAAATTAAAATTTTTGGTTGATTTTTTATCATGATCAGCTATCTTATAAAAAGTTTCCGCCCTGCAATAAGAGTAATAAAAAATAATTATTAAATAAAACAGACAAGAAACATAGTTATGAGAAAATTATTTAAAACAAACATGTTAGGCTTATCAGCAATTTTTTCATTGCTGACTATAGCAGATAGAGGAGGGATATTATGAGTATCGCTTTAGCTGCAAATAATGATCTCATCACCGAATCAGTATATGGAAACCGTTTCTTGTTCCAAGGCAGAGAGTATGATTACGACACAGCTCTTTACTATTTCCGTGCCAGATGGTATGAACCGGAAACAGGCAGATGGCTTTCTCCCGATCCTATAGGCATTTCCGGAGGTCTCAATCTCTACACCTTCTGCGAGAATGATCCAGTAAATTACACTGATCCATGCGGATTAGCTGTTGTCAAAAATAGGACCAATAGACCGATAATTGTTAAAGGTGGAATTGGACAAGGACAAGGACACAATAATGGAGGAACTGAGTATTATTCAATAATTTTACCAGGTGAAACTGGTGGAGGAAGGTGGCATCCATTATGTATAGTTTCTAGTTTTGACAAAGCGATGAAGCTTGCATCAGAAGGAATTTCAATGATTCATGATTTGCCAGCACCAATGACGAGTTTATATGACATTGATTGTTATTATAATCCAAGTACTAATGAATGGCTAAAAATATATGGCACGGATTGTGGTCCAACCTTTAAAATAAAAGATGAAAATGGGGGAATAACACATAGCAATATTCCTAAAATTTTAGGAGGGGCAGAGATAGAATTTACTGCATTTGCAACTCTGATAACTTTATATCCATTTGAATGTTCAGTATATCCTGAAGCTGAAATGCCTTCCTTTTTGCCCGAATAAACTATATGAATTGGAAAAATTATTACAACCAGCATTATAAGAAAATAGTGGGGATACTGCTCCTTACGCTTTTACTTTCTGAAGGTGTTTTACTATTTCTGCATTTTATCGAACCAAAAGTCAGAGATAATCTGGAGGAAAGAATGCAGAAAGAAAATTATCCCGCGGAAGTTATTGAAGAAAAATGCGGATATTACAGTTTTTCACTTCCGAATATTTTGGCTTATACCGTATTGTGTGGACTTATCCTATGGAAAATTGTGGGATTTCTATTTACACTAATTTTGATTCTCAGCAAAAAACATATTGTCTTCAGGATAGTTGTTTTTTGCTTTTGGGCACCTTATTTTGCAATCCACATTTATGCAGCTTTGTATGCCTATCTTGCTATATATGATTAATGTAATAAGTGTGAAGTAAAATAAGACTGATTAAACGAACTATCCGTAATAATACGGACAGTTGAAAACAAAGAGACGAGGTTTGAAAGCCTCGTCTTTTTTTCGATTTGAGCCGGGGATTTTTTTTAGAACCACAGATCAACACGGATATACACAGATAATATATTGTTATTGAATAACTTATCTTTGTTTATTCGTGGTTCTTTTAAATTCGCTCTGTCGTCGCCTTCGGGACTTGGATTGGTGGGGGAACCGTTACCGGGGGTTACGCTTCGCTCACCCCCGGCTAGAGTCGCATCACCCCTTGCGGGGTTTCAGTCAGAATCCCTAACGGGATTGGATGACAATGGAGACACTGAGACGCGAGAATCTCGCGTCTCTACAGAACACTTTGTTATTCAATGAATTATCTGTATTTATCCGTGTCCATCCGTGGTTCTTTTAATTTTATCTGAGGTTCTTTTATTAGATTACCTGGGCTTCAGGATTTGCATATTGTGGATCTTGTGATATAAAGGTGTCGCGGTTTAGGCTCACCGGAACGAGCTTTCTATAGGCCGCTGTTGAAACTTCGATCAAAGATAAAGAGTAAAATGGATAGTTTACAGACTCTGCCGGGTGATGATGTGCGTCAGATTTTATGGCGTTTTTCCCAACGATATGATTTACAGATGCTTGTTCAATCCGCTCGACAGGTGGCCAGAGGGCCGGTGGCCCGCGCGGTGGCCTCGGGGCTGAGGAATACGCATGAGTGGACGCCGGAGAAAGCGGAGCTTTTAAAGGCATTTGATGAAGCCGGACTGACGGCGGCATTCATGGAGCCGGAACACGGAGGATATATCGAAGGACCGAAAAATCTGGTCCAGGCACTGATTTCTTTTGAGATCGCCTGGGTCGATGCCGGAGCCTCCACCGGCGGAATGGCCGGAAACCTGGCTCTTTCGCCCATCCACGAGAAGGGAACTCCCGAACAGAAAGCAAAATACATGGCCGGCGCGGTCCCTCCTTTGCCGGGCGAAGACCGCAAACAGTACCGCGGAGCTTTCGCACTGACCGAACCGATCCCGTATGTGGGGGTCGAGACCGGTATGCTGAATGGAAAAGTTTCTGTGGCAGAATGGGAAGAGGGAAAAGAACCGATCCTTCAGGTGGATAAACGCGGACGTTTTATCACCGGGATGGGATTTGCGAATTTTGTGACAGCGGCAGTTGATTCGGCCGATCCGCGCATCAAGGGCAGCTGTGTCGTCATCCTGGAGGAAGGAGATCCCGGTACCTATAACCGCGGGACCGCAACCAAGAAGATGGTCCATCAGCTTTCCTCGACCTGTGATCCGATCTTCAGTCTGAAAGTCCCTGCCAGCCGCATCGTGGGCGGAT
>JAEENR010000213.1 GCA_016283885.1 Verrucomicrobiota bacterium | reverse complement strand
AATGATCCAAGAGAACGTATCTCTTCCTATATGTTGTATCTGTTTCATAATTCTATGTTTATTTAGAACCTTATAGTTCACTAAATGGGAAGCGGTGAAAAAATTCCCTGGAAAAGGGGTACATGCCCGAGAGAATTATTTTATTTATGCGTATTTACGCATTGATACAGGATAAATCTCATCATGTTCCTACTCCTAGGATTCACCACAAACCATAACCAGGAACGACAAGCCATACCCCAAATAGGCAGGGACCTGTATCATTTAACGGTTGGTAATTTTGGTGAAATTAAGGAGTAACCGCTTATTTCATCTTATGCAAAGCAATAAGATTATGTTATTCTTAACAATATTTCTTTTCTTCTGAGTGTCTAAACTCCAAGAATAGAACACTCACAAAATTAAATGTAGCGTATATATGCTTTTTTGTCAAGGGGAGGAAATAATAAAAATGAAAAATAAATATAATATATTGAAATACAATCAATTATATTTTTTTAATCCGCCTGGATGGAACGGCTGCCGGCTTCAACGGCGCGGCGGTAGTATTCGCTGGTTTCCAGCAATTCGGTGTGGGTGCCGACGGCTTCGATCTGACCGTCCACCAGAACGATGATCCGGGTAGCGTTGACCAAGGTAGAGAGCCGGTGAGCGATCATCAGGGTGGTGCGACCTTTGGCCAGACGGCCGAGAGCGTCCACCACATACATCTGATTTTCAGCGTCCAGCGAGCTGGTCGGTTCATCCAGGATCAGGATGGGGGCGTTTTTCAGCAGGGCGCGCGCCAGACAGAGCCGCTGCACCTCGCCGATGCTGAGCTGCGAGCCGCCGTCGCCGACCGTTGTGTCGTACTGCCGGGGCAGCTGCTCAATGAATTCCGCGGCATGGACCTGCTCCGCGACCTCTTTCATTTCCGCCTCGGTAGCGCCTTCGCGTCCAAAGAGGATATTATCCCGCAAAGTGCCCGGCAGGATCAGAGGTTCCTGGTGGACGACCGAGACATGGCGGCGCAGGGAATCCAGATCGTACCGGCGCAGATCGACTCCGTTGATCTTCACAGAGCCTTGTTCCGGATCGAAAAAGCGGGAAATTAGTTTGGCCAGAGTCGTTTTGCCGGCACCGCTGGGGCCGACGATCGCCACGAACTCGCCCGGTTTCACACTGAAAGAAGCGTTCTTGATGATGGGGCGCCGGGGCTGATAGCCGAAAGTGACGTTTTCAAACTCGATAGAGAGACCGTTTTTGCCCTGTGTATCCAGGGTGATCCCGTTGGCCGGAGAGGTGATCGCGGGCGGAGTATCCAGTATCTCAAAAACACGGGAGACACCGGCCTGAGCGTCCGCCAAAGTGGAACCGGCCAGGATCAGCTTCTGCAGCGGTTCATAGAACTGGCTCAGATAGGTGATGAACACGACCAGCTCGCCCACCGTCAGACGGTCGGCCAGCACTTCACGCGCGCCGGCCCAGATGATCCCGGCCATACCCAGCGAAAAGATCGTGGCCACAGTCGTCTGATAAATGATCTCGGTGGCATGCTGGCTCAGACGCTTGCCCCAGGCATCCCGGATAAAGACATTGAACTTCTGGGCGACACGGTTCTGGCGGACAAAACTCTGGATGGTCGGGATGGTGTTGACTGTCTGCTGGATGAACGAAGCCACCTGACTGTCGGCCTTGTGTGCTTCCATACTGCGGAGCTTCATCACCTGACCATAGACCCGGATGCCCAGGATGAGCATCGGCAGAGTGATGCACGAGATGAAAGTCAGCATCTCGTTCAGCTGCCACATCACCCACAGCATACAGAACATGGAAAGGAAACTGGCCGTGGAGGAGAACCAGACATGCTGGAAAAGTGTCTGGAAAGAATACGTGTCCCAGCAGACCCGGTAGATCACGTCGCCCTGTTTCTGATTGAGAAAATAACTCTGGGAAAGATTCTGCATCCAGTTGAAGACCTGCTGGCGGATCGTGCGCAGACCTTTCAGCCCGATGCGGATGACCACATAATTCTGGAGCGAGGTCACTCCGCTGTAGATCAGATGCACCGCGAAAATGGAGACCGCGCAGAAGAGTATCTGCCCTTCACGGTCCAACCGGGTGAACCACTGCCCCAGACTGCCCATCCATCCGGGCAGGGGATTGTTCCCCAGGACGGTATCCAGCAGCAGGGCGATGGGCCACGGCTTGAGGATGCCGGTGAACGTGCCCAGCAGCAGCAGTCCCAGCCCCAGACAGATCGCGCCTACCTGGGAGCGGTACAGAAGCAGTACCCGGTAAGACTGAACGAATTGCCGGGAGGACTTTGCTTTGTTTTTATTCTGCTGAGGGGAAGGGGGCGTTTCCATCCGGGTACAAAAAAGGCGCGCACCGGGCGCGTCTCTGAAAAACGTTAATCCTTTTTAGTGTTCGACTTGGATTCGGAAGAACCGGAATCCGTCTTCGTCTCTTTGGCAGAGGAATCCCCGCCGGAATTTGAAGAACTTGATTCAGAGGAATGATGGTGATGATGCTCGCCGGCCGGAGGCGTGGAAGAGGATTTGTAATCCGTACAGTAGAATCCGTGTCCCTTGAATATGATCCCCGCGCCTTCACCGATCAGGCGTTTCACATGACCTTTACACTTTTTATCCGGACAGACCTTGATGGGGTCTTCCGTCATTCTTTGAAAGAGCTCAAACTTCTTTCCGCATTTCTCACAAACGTATTCGTATGTAGGCATAATGTCAGATGGGGGTCGTATGACCCCCGCACTCTGACTATCCTCTCACAAATCCCGGATGGACGCAAGATTTTGAATCGGAAATAGAAAATAATACTTTGATAATGAATTAGTTATATTATAACAAAATGATGAAGGAATAAAGAACGTTTTTACCCTTCAAAAGTGCTTAATTTGTTTTATCAGAGCGTGTTACAAAAAAGAATAGAACGGCGGCGGCAAGACCTGCTCCGGCAGCCGGGTGCGAAAAGAGCGTTCCGAGGGTTATTACCAGGTTGTTCACAACGCGCGGAAGCGGTAAACGCAGTGCTAGATGCTTTCTTTCAGCGGAGTTACGGAATTATTCACATCCAGCTGTGAATAAAACGGTGTCCCTGTCTGTTTTTATGTGAATAATTTCCGGTGATGGAAAGGGTTTTGGCGCTTTACTTTGGGTGGGTTTTTGTATTTGATTCTTCACGGTGTATTTAAAGAACCTGACAATACTCGGTTTCAAATCTTTCGCGGATAAGACCAGCCTGGACTTCCCGCCCGGCATCACGGCCATTGTGGGGCCGAACGGCTGCGGCAAGTCCAACGTGGCGGACTCGATCCGCTGGGTTTTGGGTGAACAGTCTGCTAAAGCCCTGCGCGGCGGCGAGATGGCGGATATCATCTTCAACGGCACGGAAACGCGTCGTCCCTTGTCCATGGCGGAGGTCTCGCTGACGATAGGTGACGTGGATCAGGAACAGCTGCGGGCGGCCAATCTGGAACTGCTGTTCAATGAAGTGACAGTGACGCGCCGCATCTACCGCGACGGGACTAACGAGTATTTCCTGAATAAGACCCTTTGCCGCCTGAAAGATATCCAGCAGTTGTTCCTGGGTACCGGCGTGGGGCGCACCAGCTACAGCATCATGGCGCAGGGGCACATCACCCAGATCCTGAGCAGCCGTCCCGAAGACCGCCGCATGATTTTTGAGGAAGCGGCAGGCATCACCCGGTTCAAAGCACAGAAGAAAGAAGCTCTGCGCAAACTGGATCAGACCGAGATCAACCTGGGCAAACTCAATGAGACCGTGCGCGAGATCAAGCGTCAGATCGGCTCCCTGCAGCGTCAGGCCGGCAAGGCCCGCCGTTACAAAGCCCTGGCGGAAGATCTCCGTTTTCTGGAGACACATTATAACCGGTACATTTTCGATCACGTCACCGAAGAACTGAATGAGCGTGTGGAGTCCTCCAAAAAACTGGACGAAGCGATCGAGCAGAGCAATCTGGATATCCAGTCGCTGGAAGGTCAGATCAGCCAGTCCCGCGGTCATCTGGCCGAGCTGGAACAAGCCGCGGCGGAACAGCAGAAACAGAGCCTGGAGACTCACTCCCAGATAGATGCTCTGCAAAAGAAAGTGGAGTTCAATCAGGAGCGCATTCAGGAAAGCTCGAACCGCATCACGGCCGCCACCGAAGAGATCCAGAAATCCACAGAGAAAAAACTCACCCTTCAGCAGGATCTTCACCAGGTTGTCCAGACCATCGAGGTGACCCAGCAGGAAGTGGAAGCCTCGCGCCAGGTGCTGCGGGAACGCTCTGAAGCGCTTCAGTCTGTAGAGGCTGCGCTCATCGCCAAGCAGACCGCGCTGCGCAATGTGCAGAACCAGCTTTTCAGCATCACCCAGAAGTTGAGCCGTACCCGCAACGAGATCAACTCTCTGGACATCCAGAAACAGGGAAACATCGTTCGTCTGGAAAAACTGAACAACGAGATCGCCCAGAACAAGGATGAGATCCGGAAACTGGAACAGAAGATCCAGGAATTCAATCAGACGGCGGAAAGCGACAAGCAGATCACCGATGAAAAACGGGCTCAGCTCCAGAAACTTCAGTCCGAATTGAACAGTTTTCAGGTAGAGAACTCCAAGCTGGGGAACAAACAGGACGATCTCTACCGCCAGATAGCTACCCGCAAATCCCGGCTGAATGTGCTGGAACAGCTCCAGTCCAGCCGCGAGGGGTTTGATGCCGGCGCGATGTCCATCCTGAAGAACGGTACCAAAGGCGTTTTGGGCGCGCTGGTGGACCGCATCCGCATCCCGTCCAAGTATGTCAACCCGGTGGAAGCGCTTTTGGGAACGCGGCTTCAGCTGGTGCTGGCGGAGAAGCCGAACGCGGCCCGCTCGATACTGGATCAGCTCAAGTCCACGAAGAAGGGGATGGCCTCGATCGCTCCGCTGGATTGGGAACTGACCGCCGCGGAAGAAAATGAGACGGTTCAGCCGCCGCTTCCGGCCGAGGGCGAGACGGCTCCGGTACGGGTGCTGGATATCGTCCAGGCGGAGGAATCTATCCTGACACTCCTGCGCCGTTTGATCGGCCGGGCGTGGATCGTCCCGGATCTGACCGCCGCGACACGGTTCTGGCAGCAGCAT
>JAEENR010000212.1 GCA_016283885.1 Verrucomicrobiota bacterium | reverse complement strand
AAATCCCATCTTCTGCTCACCAGTTCCCAAACCTTTGCCAAAAATACCTCCGCTGCTTAAACCGATCAAAGAGGCATAAACCTGGAGTCCGGTGCCATACTTAGTTTCTTCCAAATCTAACCAGCTGAACAGACGCGCCCGGCGGACAGGGTCATAGTAAAGCCAAACACACAGTGCTATAAACATCGTTCCGGCCGGAACAGCCAAATAGAACCAGCGGGCTCCCATGATCAGCAACATACAGGAGGCGATCGCCAGCAAGAACATCGTCGAACCGGCATCGGGTTCTTTGAAAATCAACAGAACCAACGGCATGATGATTACCATGGGGACAATGAGTCCTCTCCAGAAATGAGTGATATAGGAAAAATACCTGGAGCCATACCAAGATAGGAAAATGATAATGGACAGCTTGGCCAACTCAGAAGGCTGGAAGCTGATCCCAAACTGGATCCACCGGCTGGCTCCTTTGACTCGCAATCCGCCTACCGCGGGGAAAAACACAGCCGTCAGGAGTATCGCACTGAGAACCAATAAGATAATTGGAACTTCCGGCCGGTTTAAAAAATGGTAATCGAAGAAAGTAGCAATCAAAATACACAGAACAACACCCAACAGCGCAAAGAATGCCTGCTTCTTTAGACTCTCCATGCCCTGGATATTGCGCGGAGCCACTTTCCAGGATGCCTCTGTTGTATCGGCCAAAGCATTCAGCCCGTCAACCTGCTGCTGGGACGTCATTGTCTGCTGACTGCTCATTCTGGGTTCCAATTTGGAATAGGTAGCACTGTACAATGCCAATAACCCAAAAGTAATCAGCATGGCGACACATACTCCGATACAACCGATGAACCACTTCATACCTGCTGACAATGTTTACTGTTTGCTCCTTTGTTCATTCCTCCTTACAAACGACGCCAGTCAAGATACTGGCGTCGCGCAAATCAAAACACAGAAAGTTGTTTTTCTGTTCGTCCGCCGTCAGTATCAAAGCGGCATCTTTGAAACCGTGTTTGTGATTGCAGCCGCGGAAGGCGGAGTCTGCACGACCGGAGCTCCCGATGTTGCCGGTGCAACGACAGGAGCCGCGGCGGCACTACTGCTTGCTGCCGGTGCAGACGCAGATGTGGCAGTGGCAGCAGATGCAGCTGTTGAAGCGGCTGGTATCTTCAGTTTCTGACCTACATTGATACGGTCACTTGTCATGTTATTGGCTTTCTTCAGCTCTGCCACAGTGATCTTGAACTTCTTGGCAATCACCGTCAGGTTATCTCCTGCAACCACTGTATAAGTATTCCCGGAATCTTCCGCTGCCTTTGCGGTCTCTCCCGCTTTGGCAGGTGTCTCTTTAGGCGCGGGGATCACCAGTTTCTGTCCCACTTTCATCTTGGTGGGATCCACATTAGGATTCGCGGCTTTTATGTCAGACACACTGACACCGGGGAACTTCTTGGCGATGGTATAAAAATTATCACCCTTCACAACCAAATATTCTGTTGCCGCAGATGCGCCCTTCGGTTCAGTCGGCGTGGCCGCCGCATTAGTCATAGTGGTTACGGGCGGATGTACCGGAACCGGAGGAATTGGCTGGATAGCACTGGTAGCCACATTCGTTTCGACCTGTGGCTGGACAGGAGGCAGATCCGCAATCACGTTGGATACGTTAATAGTAGTATCATCCGTAAATATTGGATTTTCATCAGAGATCACAAGTGCCCCAATCTGATTAGTCTCAGTTTTATTGTTATTATTATCCTTAGTTTCAGGTTTGCAGCCTTGGATCAATAAACCGCCAAAAACAGCGGCGTGGAATGCCAGGATCGCGAAAACAGCAACTGCCAAGTTTGATTTTCTGCTCTTGGAAAGCTGCTGCAACCGGGAGCCTTGTTGTTCGAATGTATTCTGAATATTTTGACTCATATTATCGTCTGTTCTTATTTTATATATCTTGTGATTCGTTAGTCAATCTCTTACCCAAGAAAATCGAGCCGAATCGTTATTTTTTTAAAAAAAATTTTGTTTTTTCGATACCCTTTCATCTATCAGCTGAGCTACTGTCTTCTTGAACACATCCCCTCGATGAGCGTAGCTCTTGAACATATCAAAACTGGAACAAGCCGGAGACAGTAAAACGACCTCATTTTTTCTCGCCAAACCGGCCGCATACCGCACGGCTCCTTCCAAAGTATCCGCGTAGGAGCAGAGAACGGACTTCTGCCATTGCTCACGAATCTTGCAGCGTGTTTCTCCTATCAATATCGCTTCATGGACACGCGAAGAAAGTAGATCTTCCAATCCGTCAAACTCAAATCCCTTATCTTTTCCTCCGGCAATCAGCCAGGTCTTTCGGCCGGACGGCATCATCTTGAGCGCCTGACGGACGGCATCCACATTCGTCGCTTTCGAGTCATCGATATATCTGACTCCGTCCAATTCGCCCACCAATTCACACCGATGCCCCGAAGGCAGGAATGCTGAAGCACAGTGAACCGCACCCGTCAGAGGAACTCCCATGACATGAGCAGCGGTAACGGCAGCCATCACATTTTCTACATTGTGATTGCCAAGCAATTTCAAGCACTTCACTTCCAGCCAATTCCCCATCTCTAAACCGTTACATCCTTTGCAAACGATCCAGCCGTCTTTCAGTATGATATCGGCTTCGGGATATTCTGCACTGTAAGTAATCAGTTTGGATCGAAAAGTAAAATCAGGGAAACGCTTCCGAATAATCTCCAAAGCATCCCACTGAACCACAGCCCAATCCTCCGCACCCTGCTGGCTGAATAAATTCAGTTTGGCCCGTATGTAATCCTCAAAAGAATCATAGCGTTCCAAATGATCGGGAGTGATATTGGTCAAGATTCCCACTTTTGGATGGAATGAACTAATATGTTCCAACTGGAAGGAACTCACTTCAAAAACATTCAGGCTCATCTGTCCGGCCTGCGCCACCAGCGAAGAAACGGGATATCCGATATTCCCCGATGAACAGACCTTCATTCCATTCCCATTTAAAATCGCAGAACAAAGCTCTGTGGTTGTGGTTTTTCCATTTGTCCCGGTAATGGCTATCAGCGGCAGACCACTCATGAATCTCCATCCAAACTCCAGCTCAGAAAGCACTTCCACACCGCAATCCTCGGCATATTTGCCAAGGATCCCCAGAGGTAAAACACCGGGACTGATCACAACAAGATCCGCTTTGATCTGAGGGACGGTTTGACATCCACATTCCACCACCGCGCCCAAGTCCATTAGTTTTTGCGCTCTGTTCAGCACAGTTTCGGAACGACCTTCATCAAAAACAAATACTTTCCCTCCCTGCTGAAGGGAGAGACGGGCAGCAGCTTCTCCACTGCCTCCTAAACCAAGAATAACGATCTGTTTGTTTTTGATATCCATTCTCTCTACCTGATTTTTAATGTGGCCAGAGCCAGCAAAGCAAAAATGACCGCGATAATATAAAGACGCGTGACAACCTGAGTCTCTTTCCAACCCAATTTCTGTAAATGATGGTGGAAAGGAGCCATCCTGAAAAGCCGTTTGCCTTGACCGGTCAGCACCCGGGTCACCTTGAAATAATAACGCTGCATTGCTGATGAAAGGATCTCCAGCACAAACACACCTCCGGCGATCACAATGATGAACGGCTGATGCACCAGCACTGCCATAATACCAAACGTTCCGCCAATGGCTAATGAACCAGTATCCCCCATAAACACCTGAGCCGGATGACAATTAAACCAAAGAAATCCTAAACAGGCACCGCATAAGGCTGAACAAAAGACTGTCAGTTCACATGCACCCGCCACATAAGTCAGATTCAAGTATTCCGAAAAATCTACGCGTCCAGTCACATAAGTGATCACCAGAAAAACAGTCGCACAGATCAATGTACATCCGATAGCCAATCCGTCCAGTCCATCGGTCAAATTCACCGCGTTGCTGCTGCCGAAAACAGCCAGTATCACAATAGCCGCTCCTATAATGGTTGAAACAACTCCGACCGGCATAATGGGATTCTTATTAAAAGGCAACATGATTTCTTTCAGCAGAAAGGACACATCATCATCAAAATATAAATAAGAGACCAAGATCGCGCCTAACAGAAACTGCACAATGATCTTCAGCCATTCACCAATACCTTCTCCCTGGGCAGAGGTGATTTTTCTGTAATCATCATAAAATCCCAAGCCGGCCAAAACGATCATACTTAATGATGTCAGGATCAACAACTCATTCCACACACCCCAAAGAATCACACTGATATCCAAAAAACCAACGATCATGATCCCCCCCATAGTCGGGGTGCCCACTTTTGCTTTGCTGCCCATGCTCGCCAGCGAAACATAATGTTCCGCAGCGATTTCTCTAAGCCAGTTAATGATCTTATTTCCAAAAAACAAACTCAACAGGAACGAGGTCAGTGCCGCTCCCGCGACTCTCACGGTCACATAAGAAAAAATGCGAAGCCATGATACAGAACCTTCCCAATCCTGATCTCTTGCCAAATCCAAAATATGCTGTGAAAGCCAATAAATCATAACTTCTTCCCTTCTAACCTCTCAACTATCTTCTCAAACCTCTGTGCCCTTGAGGCTTTTATCAAGACACAATCACCATTCGATACGTTGGAATCCACCTCCTTTAGCAGAGATTCCAACGTATCGAAAGATTTTGCATCCGACGGAGTTTGACCCTCTCTTTCAAAAACCGCCTTCATTTCATCTGCATATTGACCGCAGAAAAGCGCGATATCCACTCCGGATACCGCCGCACGGTGAGCAACTTTTTTATGGACTTCACACGCAGTCTCGCCCAACTCACCCATTGTGCCCAGGATCGCAACTCTTTTCCCTCCTGTTTCCGGCTGAAGACTCCTCAAGGTCTCCAGCGCAGCGTAAACAGAATCCAGATTGGCATTATAACAATCCACGAGAAGCGTCATTCCGTTTACGGAACGCACCTGCGCACGCATATCTGAGGGAGGACATTCTCTTAAAGCATCAGCAATATCGTTCTCCGGCACACCCAATTCCCTTGCCACGGCGATCGCCAGTAATGCGTTGGTCACTTGATGCGCGCCCAGAGGACGAACCTGCCAAGTTTTGACATGAATATCCCCTTGGAATCCCCCCATCTCCTTGGCTTTGTGGAAAATCTCAAATGTGGTTCCCTGACAGGATATTCCCAGTAATCTGCCGATCCAATCAGCATTTGCCGTTTTACAGCCAATGCTGATCTTGCGGGCTTTCGGATTCAATCGGCCGCAGATCGTCTCATAACCATAAGAATCAGCGTTGATAAACAACACGCCGTTCTCTGGAAGTGACTCCGCCAAAGTACCCTCTTCAGCAACGACACCGTCCACATTCTTAAAAAATTCTAAATGTTCATTCCCGATGCTCGTCAAGACTCCATGCGTTGGAGCGATCCATTTCAGCAGTGGAACCAGCTCCCCAGGATGATTCGTTCCGACCTCGACTACCGCATATTGATGATCAGAAGTGATTTGCAGTAAAGTCTGAGGAACACCGATATGATTATTGAAACTCTTGAGATTAGAAAGCACTTTCCCCTTTTTGGCCAGCACTGCCGCAATGAGATCCTTTGTTGTTGTTTTCCCGTTGGAACCGCAAACAGCAATTACTTTCAAACCGGGGAAATCGTTCCGGTAAGCCGCGGCGATTTGTCCGTAAGCCAGTGTCGTATCCTTTACACACAAAACAGAACTGCCTTCTGGAAAACGGATTCCTTCAGTACGGCTGACGATAAAGACACGGCACCCTGCCTGAGCTGTGCTCTCAATAAAGTCATGTCCGTCAAAACGGTCACCGCAAACAGCCAGAAAGGCGCCACCCGGAACAGGAGCACGACTATCAGTGAAAATCTCTTTCACGATCGTCTCTCCGCTGCCCATCAGGATCTTGCCATCAGCAGCCTTGCGCATGAATTCCAGTGTCCGCTCTTCCATCATCAGTCTATTTCAATCGATATCCTAAACTATCTAATACATTTATCGCGTGGAGTCTATCATCGAACGGAACAACTAATCCGTTGAACTCCTGATAGGTTTCATGACCTTTTCCGCTCAGCAGCACGGAATCCCCTTCCTTCGCCATTCTGATGATACGCTCGATCGCTAACGAGCGATCCAGTTCTAATTCATATCCATCCTGACGAACTGTTACATAACCGGCTTCAACCTGAGCCGCGATCTCAGCAGGTTCTTCTTTACGAGGATTATCCGTTGTGATAACGGTGTAATCTGCCAGCTTAGCCGCTACCTCACCCATCTTCACACGCTTGCCTTTATCACGACTGCCGCCGCATCCAAATGCCAATAGGACACGTCCTTTTGTAATCTCTTTTAGTGTGCTGAGTACATTGAACATGGCATCATCGGTATGCGCATAATCCACCAGCACATTAAAATTCTGTCCCGCATCCACACGTTCCAAACGTCCCGGCACCGGAGTAACACTCTCTAAAGCGGCAAGGATCGTTTTCATATTCACATTCAAAGACATTCCCACGCCAATAGCCGCGAGTACATTGGATACGTTATAGCGTCCGATCAGCGGCGTTTTTAACGGAAATACACCTTCCGGAGTGGATATCTTCATTTCCGTGTGATCCGGGAAAAAATGAATACCTTCTGCGTTCAGAACCGCTTTCTCATTCAAACCATAGGAAATCACCCGGCGGTCTTTCAAAACTTCCGTCAACTCCTTGCCAAAAGGATCATCCACATTGATAACTCCGCAAAAATCCTCACGAGCGGCAGCTCCTTCTGTGAACAAGCGCTTCTTGCTCTCAAAATAGGACTGCATTGTCCCGTGATAATCCAGATGATCCCGTGTCAAATTGGTAAAAACACCTGTCCTATAACATATCCCCTTGACCCGTCCCTGCTGCAATGCATGAGAACTGACTTCCATCACACAGCATTTTCCATTGGCCGCAACCACTTTAGAAAGCAGTTCATGAATATCCAGAGATTCTGGAGTCGTCCGCTGTGCCGGAATGATCCGGTCTCCTATCTCATAACGGATAGTCCCCAGCAGACCGGTATGAATACCGGCGGCTTCCAGTATCTGTTTGACCAGGAACGTGACCGTAGTCTTGCCGTTAGTTCCCGTAACCCCAATCATCCAGAGGTGATCAGCGGGATTCTTATAAAACGCGGCAGCAATCAGCGGCAGTGCCTTGCGGGAATCCGGAACAATGATGCGGGTCATCTTGCCGCCGCTGGTCCCTTTTTGTTCACAAACGACCGCGACCGCACCCTTTTCAGCAACAGAAGCAATAAAACGATGTCCATCTGTTTCTACACCACGGATCGCGACAAATAATTTTCCCGGTGTCACACAACGGGAATCATAAGCCACACC
>JAEENR010000211.1 GCA_016283885.1 Verrucomicrobiota bacterium | reverse complement strand
AAGGATTCATCTTTCATCGGACCTTGGTTCAGGGACTTTACACGATCAAAAACATCCCTCTCACGGTGCGGGGCGTAGATTTCCTGACCATTTCTGATTTTGATCTCACCAATGCCCAGCGCGTGGCGGATCCGTTCATTCAGCAACTGAACTATTTCTGCGTCCAGACGATTAATTTCCTTACGATGGAGTGTCAATTCTTGCTCAATCGAGGAACTTGTTAAAGGATTTTCCGGGGAAGACATAAAAACTATTCTTGGTTAGAGTTTGAATCAGTATTCGGTTCTGTATTTTTCTCTTCTGCCGAATTTTCAGTTTCGGGCACATTATCCATCGGTTTGCCAGAAGGATCTAAAGGCAATTCGGTTTGAGCCGTTTCTTCGCTATCCGCATCGGGGACAACTGTCTGGAGCGGAGCCGGTGTATAGCGCCGTAATTCGGAAGCGTCGGGCAAATCATCCAGCGAGGCTATCCCAAAGTATTGTAGGAAATCGGATGTCGTTCCATATAAAGTAGGTCTCCCCGGCAGATCGGCTTTGCCTCGTTGCTCCACCAGTTTGCGTTCCAGTAAAGTTCCAATCACTCCATCCACGGAAACGCCGCGAATCTCTTCCATCTCCGCTCGTGTCATGGGCTGACGATAGGCAATGATAGCCAAGGTTTCCAGCGCCGGCAGTGTCAAACGAGGCGGACGAGGTTTTTCTCCCGTGAGAAAACGAATCCAAGGCGCGTATTCAGATTGGCAAACAAACTGCCAACTGCCTGCCACACAGGTCAATCTCCAGGATCTTCCCAGTGCTTCATATTCATCCCTGAGAATATTCAGTTCCTGTTCGATCTCATTCGGTTTGAGTTTTTTGAATGCCTTGATCGCGAGATCTTCGCTTTTATCCGCGACTCCGCTGAATACTTGTCTGATCTCGCCTATAGAAAGAGGTCTCGGAGATGCGAAAAGAAGGGATTCAAGGATTGATTTTACTTCGTAATTCATATTATTCAGCGGCATCTAAAATATCTATTTCACCAAAGGCATGAGACTGCTCCACCCGAATCTCATGCAAACGCGCCAGTTCCAAAACAGCCAGAAAAGTCACCACCACTTCAAAACGAGTATAAGACTGCTCCAAAAGTTCCAGGAAATTTACCTTTTTCTTCTCTCTCAGCACGTTTTTGAGAAACGTTATCTTCTCGCGAACAGTCCAGCGTTCTCCCACGATCTCCTGTGGTACACCCCGTTCCTTCATCCGTGCCAGGACATCATTGACTGCTTGCAGAAGATCCATCAAAGTGATCTTAGGTCCTTGCTGTTCAAAATCATCCGGAGGAAATTCCTGTTTTCCGGATTGATGCGGAAAACAATTTTCCTGTTCAGCTTCACAGCGCTGGAGTTCACTTGCAGCTTCTTTAAACTTCTTGTATTCAACAAGCTTACGAATCAATTCCCAACGAGGATCCACATTATTTTCCTCATCCAGATCCGTCAGCGGTCGCTGATCTACAGGCAGCAACTCCTTGCTTTTGATCCAAATCAAAGTAGCCGCCATCACAACAAACTCTCCAGCAACATCCAGATCCAGACGTTTCATCTGTTCCAGGTATTCCACAAACTGAGTCGCAATCCGTGTGAGGTTGACCTCGTAAATATCCACTTCCTCCTTTTTGATGAGATAAAGGAGCAAGTCCAGAGGACCTTCAAAAACAGGTAGTTGTATCTTGTACTCAGCCATGGTGAACACATTTCGGCAAAAAGCCGTGACTATTTTTTCACAGAGAACGGGAAAATGCGAGCATTCTCATTTATAAGTTATCCACAACGGATTCCACCTGACCATCTTGGAGCATAGTCCTGATTCGAGTGCCCTGCGAAACTTCTTTCACACCCCGAATGATCTTACCGCTTTTCACATCCACAGTGATACTGTATCCCCTTTTGAGACTGGCCTTCGGATCCAGCAAATTCAATGATTGTCTCAGCAGTTCCAGCTCCGCGCACTTATTGCGAAAAGCATGATTCCATTGATCTTCCAATCGGAGGCGCAGCATTTGCAATTCTCTTCGCGGCTGCTCTGTTTTTCCAGAAAGGTGGATATTCTTGAAACGCAATCTGATATCCTGGAATTTATCAAAATCTTCAGCCAGTTTTCGTTTCATCACCTTGTCCATGCTTTGGCTGATATCGTCCAACCTCAACCAAAAATCTTCCAATCTGCGCTTTGGAGATAAAAGCGAAAGATGTTTTTTTACAGTTTCGATCCGTTCTCTGCAAGAGTCCAAAGTTCTTTCCATCCACAACTGTATTCGTCTCAGAGCTTCATCCAATTCATCACGAACATTTTCCAAATTCTGGATTAGAAAACGAGCCGCCGCCGTAGGAGTAGCGCAACGGACATCCGCCACAAAGTCACTGATGCAGAAGTCGATCTCATGCCCCACCGCCGAAATGACGGGTAAAGCAGAAGCCGCAATAGCTCTGGCAACGATCTCCTCATTGAAACACCAGAGATCTTCTATACTGCCGCCGCCGCGTGTGACCAGGATCACATCCAATCCCGGCAGTCCTTTTTTCTGCTGGATCTGATGATAGCGATTCAGCAATTCAATAGCCGCGACAATATCCTCTGCCGCTCCTTCACCCTGTACTTTGCTGGGAGCTAAAATGACATCCACTTCCAAACGGCCGGAAGGAGTCCGCAGCACCTTCAAAATATCCTGTAACGCGGCACCGGTTGGTGAAGTAACGATCCCCACCCGACGAGGATAAGCCGAAACAGGACGTTTACGTTCCTCATCAAAAAGACCTTCCGCCTCCAGCTTTTTTTTCAGTCGCTCAAAGGCGATTGCCAAACTCCCCTGACCGGCTTCTTCCAGCTCACGCACGATCAGCTGATACTGGCCTCTAGGCTCATAAACGCTCAGCTCACCACGAAGGATGAGTTTTTTCCCGTCCTCCACCAATGTGCGTTTAACACCTGTTGTTCCTTTGAACAGAACGCACTGGATCTGTGCTCCTGTATCTTTCAATGTAAAATAGCGATGTCCGGAACTCTGCACTCTCAAACCGGAAACCTCACCGGAAACCCAAACCTCACCAAACTGTTCTTCTAAAAGAAACTTGATCTTTCCGGTCAACTCCTCGACCGTATAGACTTTGCGGTCAGACTCCAAGGAAGCATCGATTTTTATCGGTTCGCTTGTTTTGTGGACAGAACCTGTCCTTGTTTTCTTGGGGTGCGGAGGTGTTTCGCTCTTTCCGAGGAGCATATCACCAAAATCCCATTGAATATATTCTTCCCCCATAGAAATCAATTCCGGGTCTCGTTATCAACCCATTTCCGTGAAACTCTTTCGATCGAAATCGCCCGTCCTGTTTCATTATCTACAGTCACAATGACTCCGTTCAAGCGAACATCGTTTGATGCGACCTCAAAACGCTGCGGCATTCCAGTCGTAAAACCTTTTACCACAGCTTGAATATTGCGACCGATCACACTTTCATGGGCTCCCGTAAAACCGGCATCACAAAGGAAAGCTGTTCCTCCGGGGAAAATTTCTTCATCCGCAGTCTGCACATGGGTATGAGTCCCGATCACAGCGGAAACTTTCCCATCCAGGAAACGTCCCATAGCGATCTTTTCGCTGGTTGCCTCCGCATGAAAGTCTATGAAAATAACAGGCGTTTGTTTGTGTAGTTCTCCTACGATAGAAACAACGACTTGGAACGGATCATCCACAGGTTTCATAAACGTTCTGCCCAGCAGATTGATCACACCAATCGCTGGACAAATACCTCTCACCTCAAAAATATTCCAGCCCGATCCCGGTGCCCCGGCCGGATAATTAGCTGGGCGCAGTAAACGAGGCTCTTTTTCTAATAATCCCGCCGTCTCTCTCTGATCCCAAACGTGATCGCCCAAGGTGATCACCTGAGCACCATACTTAAAGAGTTCCGCCGCCGTCGCTGCCGTGATCCCAGATCCCCCTGCTGAATTTTCACCGTTCACAATAACAGTGTCCACAGCATGATCTTGCACCAAAGAAGGTACAATATCTCTCACCGCGTTTCGTCCCGGTCTTCCAACAACATCACCAACAAACAGTATCCGCATACATCTGTCGCCCAGATAATACCTCGCAATCCGCTTATGAAAAAGGCAAATATCTCTTTAAAAATCAAAAATCTTCTCCCTTTTGCTTGACCTTCAGGAGCAGAGGCTTTTTACTTTTTGTCGTTTTATGAGTGATCGAGGTCATTGGTCAGGAAGTTACGGTTTCACACTCGCGGCTATCGGTTCCGCTGTCGGATTAGGCAATCTATGGCGTTTCCCCTATTTGGCCGGAATGAACGGCGGCGGCGCTTTTGTTCTTTTATATCTGTTTCTATCCATCGTTTTAGGTGTCAGTCTGCTGATCGCGGAACAGGCACTGGGCAGACATTTTGCCACAAGTCCTTACGGTGCATTTCGTTCTATTCACCCTAAGTTTGGCTTTACCGGAACTATTGCTATCCTGGCAAACTGTTTGATCTTCTCTTTCTATGGGATGATCGGCGGATGGGTCATCTTTTACCTCGTCACCTCCATCTTTTGTCCTTCCTGCCAAACACCGGAAGGTTTCGCGCAGTTCTCCAGCGGAATCGCCCTGCCTATCCTCGCACAGCTGTGCTTTATGTTCCTGACAGGTCTGCTGGTCTGGTTCGGCATAGCAAAAGGAATTGAGAAAGGAAACCGCATCATGATGCCTATGCTTTTTATCATACTGATACTGATGTGTGTACGCTCGCTGACACTTCCGGGCGCGATGGAAGGTGTTGCATTTCTATTCAAACCAGACTTCTCTAAAATATCCGCCGAAACTGTTGTTGCCGCTATGGGACAGGTCTTTTTCTCCATGAGTGTCGGATTCGGCATCATGCTGACCTATGCCAGTTATCTCAAGAGGGATACAAATATCATCAAGACCAGCTGGGCCGTGGCGCTGAGTAACTGTCTGGTCGCCGTTCTGGCCGGGCTGGCTATTCTCCCCACCGTATTCGCCTTCAAGATGGAACCGGCTCAGGGCCCCGGACTCATGTTCATAGCTATCCCGGAAGTATTCCGAATGATGACTGGTGGTTACTGGTTTGGCATCCTGTTTTTTATCCTTGTTTTCTTTGCCGCATTGAGTTCCTCCATTTCTATTCTGGAAGTTCCCGTCACCTATCTGGTAGATGAACACAAGATTTCTCGAAAAAAAGCGGTCGTTATTGCCAGCAGTATCTGCACAGCACTGGGAATCCTCTGTACACTATCCATGGGCAGCACCCTGGGATGGTTTAAGATCGGAGGTTTGGGTATTTTTGATCTGATGGACTTCATCAGCAACAATATACTGCTGCCGGTCGGAGGAGTGCTGCTGTGCGTTCTGATTGCCTATGTCTGGGGAATGAAAGGCGTTTTGGCAGAGATCACACAGGATGGCAAAACACCTTTCTACGGTCAGAAATGCTGGTGTTTCATCATTCGTTATCTGGCTCCGCTAGCTATCATCTGCATCCTGTTCAGCGGCACAGGCATCTTTGATATCATCAGCGCATACATAGAATAATCTTCCTCTTGTGAAAAGGATTGATATTCGACCATTTTTACCGGATAATCTCTCTCGTATGAAGCAAACATTCGCTTTAACTTTGGGAGCTGTTCTGCTCGCTCTGCCTGCGTTCAGCCTGCAAGTATCAGCTCAAAACGCCGCGGATCCTTTCTATGGCGACTGGGAAGGAACCGTTAAATACAACGGAAAGACACAGCAAGTGGCTGTCTGCATGATTCCCCTGGGCAACAACAACTATGAAGCCCGTTTCTTCAAGGAATTCGGCAAACAGGATGATCCCCTTTTTTTCATCACAGGCCAGATCAAAGACAGCTCTGCTAAATTCATCGATCATGACGCTTTCAGCTTTGACAAGGTAAAGTATGACACTCAAGACGGGATCGTTCTGGATTCGACCCTCTGGACCGGCGAAGTCAAAAACAATACTCTGAAAGGCAAGCTGGGCGGCAAGGACAAGGGCATCTTCGATCTGAAGAAAACACTGCGGACTTCCCCGACCATGGGCAAAGCGGCACCCAAAAATGCCAGGATCCTTTTTGATGGAACCGAAGCCTCCAAAGAAAATTTTTTGGATAACGGCACTAAAAATTCCATCCGATGGGAACTGAAAGACAATGGAGCGCTGGAAGTCAACGGCGGTGATATTGTTCCTAAGAAAGGTTTCAACGACTGTGTGATGCATATCGAATTCCGCTCTCCTTATTATCCGGATCGTTTTGGCCAAGCTCGCGGCAACAGCGGTGTTTATGTCAACGGTGCCTACGAGATACAGGTGCTGGACAGCTACGGTTTGCCCGGCTTGGATAATGATTGCGCCGGCATCTATCAGATCCAGCGTCCCGCGGTCAATGTCTGTTTCCCTCCTGATTATTGGCAAACTTACGATATCGACTTCACCATGCCTCGATTTGACGCGGACGGCAAGAAAACCGCCAATGGCCGTCTGACACTGCTGCATAACGGGGTCAAGGTCTATGACAATCTGGAACTTCCGCACGCGACACCGGGTGCCATCAATCCGGGTGAACGGGATCAAGTCGGTCTCCTCCTGCAGGATCATGGCGATAAGGTTCAGTACCGCAATATCTGGGTTCTGGAGAAATAAGAGCTCCACCCATTAAAGCAAAAGAGACGGGATATTTTCTCGTCTCTTTTTTGTTTGATGATCCATACTCTTTTATTCATTCATATAAGCGATTGAGCATTGAGATAAGCATCTTACCTTCTGGGGTCAATGTGTAATCATTAGAGATTTCATATTTTCCCTCATCTCGAATATAAAGCCGTCCGCTTATGGACATGATTCCGCCTGTAAAGCCGCGTTCATAAAGTCCTCTCAATAACATTTCTTTGAAAAACTCAACTTTCCATTTGGTATTGATCTTGAAAAATGCATCTCCTTTAGTGTTTGGATCCATACACCATTTTTTGAAACCGTAATAAATTTTTCTTAACACAAAAGGCTTATAAGTGAGATTCATCTCAATATCAAACTTTTCAGATTGACATTGGGCTTCTGCAATTTCTAACAGCAATTCTCTCTCTTCCGGAGATAAAACGAGACCAAAAGATTTTCTTTGTTTTATATGGTTACGCAACAAAGACAATCCCACATCATCCGATAAAGAAAATGCACAGCCAGCTTTTTCCAGATACTCCGATCTCATGTTCTCTAACGCTTGGTTCGCACTAGTCAATGAAGTTCCTACCATTATAGCAATTCCCATAATAATCAAACCAATCATAGAAAAAAAGAACACCAACATAGAAACAGGAGCCATATAAAACCATCTCAGAAAAATGGAAACTGCAAATGAAATCAAGGTATATATGCTCATTACCTTAAAAACAGTTTTTTTTACAGAATCCTTTTGTTTCTTAGCCAAGTTACCACGATAACTTTCAAAATCATACGGAAGAGTTTTAAATATTTCATATAGAATCTTTTTCAGAATTATCACAGATTCATCAGCATCTTCAATATTCTTTTTCTTTTTGATAATCTTGTTGAAAAAACTTAAAAATCCAAACGCATAGGATTGAATTTGATATAAGTCCCCAAAACAAAGAAAATGTCTTTGCTTATAAAACACAATATCCGTTTCTCGGCCATTTGGACCATTGTGTAATCTTGTTCTTTTATAAAAGCTCCATTCCTGTGGTGTTAACTCAACAAAAAGAGGAAATTTGATTTTAATACTGTCATCCTTACTAAAATACTCTTTGTCTATCAGGTTCAAAAATTTCTCACCTAATTCCTCACCAAAAAAATTCTTTATGATGTCTGAACCGCTTTCAATCTCACTCCAGCTTAAAGAGAAAACTCCCAATGCTATTACCCTGTTTACCCTTCTTTCCATCATACGCTATACATTCTGAAAGTATTGATGATCCTTCTATTTCTAATTTTATTGATTTGTAGAAACATGCCAGGGACGAATCTCCTCCCATTCTTTGACGCGGATATGATAATTCGTGCTCAGATTGGTCGAACTTCCCTCCAAAGGCAGTCGGACCGCCTGACGATCTCCTATAAAACGGGTATCCGGATGGAAAGTCACCTTGCCTCCAACCAGCATTCCGGAATAACTGAGGGCATTTGTAAAAATGATTTCGCTGTAAGGCGCATAGACTCGTGCGCAAAGCAAGGTATCCGGATTCCCCATGAAAATGAACTTCTGTTCGGTATTG
>JAEENR010000210.1 GCA_016283885.1 Verrucomicrobiota bacterium | reverse complement strand
GGAATAGCCCAGGCTGCAATATCCCATTGAGATACATGCTGTTAAAATATAAAATAGTTTCCTCATGATGGACGCTCACTCTAAAAAACAAGAGACGCAATCGCTTGCGTCTCTTTGTCGATCAAACTCTTAAACCGAGGCTTCTTCGATCGCGTCCGTGATGACCTTTTCGCTCTTCAGCCCCATCATCTGTTTCACCACGACACCGTTCTTAAAAATGAACATCGCGGGGATGCTGGTCACCTGGAACTTCGCCGCCAGGTCGGGATTATCATCCACATTGACTTTGGCGATAGTAGCTTTCGCACCAACAGCGGCGGCCACTTTGACCAGGACGGGACCCAGCATCTTGCAGGGACCGCACCACGGAGCCCAGAAATCCACCAGGACGACTCCCTGAGCGGAGGTGACACTGTCGAAATTCGCGTTTGTTAATTCTACAATACCTTCTGCCATAAAATGTTACCTTTCTATTTACGTTGTTTGTCAGCCGGCGGATGCGCACCGGACACTTGTCCTAAGCTACGGTTTGCCGCCGGCATTTGCAACTCTTTTAAGCTATTTTTTCAAATAATTATCAATAGCCGTTGCCGCGCGTTTGCCGTCACCCATTGCCAGGATGACTGTGGCTGCTCCGCGCACGATATCGCCGCCAGCGAACACACCGGGGATACTGGTCATGCCGTTCTCATCCACAATGATATTGCCCTTGGGATTGAGCTTCATTTCCGGGCAGGTCGCCGTCAGCAGCGGATTGGCGCGGGTACCGATGGCCACCACGATCACGTCGCAGTCAATGACATACTCCGAACCCGCTACCGGCACAGGACGACGACGGCCGGAAGCATCCGGCTCACCCAGTTCCATCTTCTGGCACTTGAGACCGCGCACCCAGTTGTTTTCATCGCCCACGACTTCCAGCGGGGCTGTCAGCATTTCAAAACGGATCCCTTCTGCCTCGGCGTGATGGACTTCCTCTACACGGGCCGGCATCTCTGCCTTGCCGCGGCGATAAATGATGATCGCTTCTTCCGCGCCCAGGCGTTTGGCCGTGCGCACCGCGTCCATAGCGACATTGCCGCCGCCCACGACGCATACGCGCTTGCCCTTGATGATCGGGGTGTCGCATTCCGGGAACTTGTACGCGCCCATGAGGTTCACACGGGTCAGATATTCATTGGCTGAATAAACGCCCTTCAGGCTCTCGCCCGGCACGTTCATAAAGACCGGCAGTCCGGCGCCATTGGAAATAAAGACCGCGTTAAACTTCTGGCGCAGTTCATCCAGTGTCCAGGTACGGCCCACGATGGAGTCCGTCTCGATCTTGACACCGGCACGGGTCAGGCGATCGACCTCCGCCTGCACGATCTTCTTGGGCAGACGGAATTCGGGAATACCGTACACCAGCACACCGCCGGCTTTCTGCAAAGCCTCGAACACGGTCACATCATAGCCTTTGCGGGCCAGCTCGCCCGCGGCTGTCAATCCGGCGGGACCGGCGCCCACCACAGCAACACTCTTGCCGGTGGCCGGGGCTTTTTCCATATCCTTCTTCAGGTTCTCGCGTGACCAGTCCGCCACAAAGCGTTCCAGATAACCGATCGCGACCGGTTTGCCCTTCTTGCCGCGGATGCAGTGGCATTCGCACTGGGTCTCCTGCGGACAGACACGGCCGGTCACCGCCGGCAGGGCATTATCCAGCGCCAGCGATTCCGCCGCCGCCGCGAAATCCCCTTCCATCACATGACCGATAAAACGGGGGATATTGACACTGACAGGACAGCCTTCCATGCAGGAGGGCTTTTTACATTCCAGACAGCGCTGGGACTCTCTCAGAGCGGTTTCCAGAGCCAGTCCCTTGTTGACTTCATTAAAATTCTTGGCACGTTCCAGCGGATCCTGTTCGACCATGACGCAGCGTTCGATAGCCATGCGATCCTTTACAGCCGGTTTTGTTATGCTCATATTATAAAATCTCCTTCGACAAATGGGTTATTGGTTACACTGACATTTGTGCTGGAACAGTTCCAGCGCGTTCTTTTCTTCGGGTTTATACATTCCCAGACGATCCCACAGGTTGTCAAAATCCACCTGATGACCGTCAAACTCCGGACCGTCCACACAGGCGAACTTCACCTGATCGCCGACCGTCACACGGCAGCCGCCGCACATACCGGTCCCGTCCACCATGATCGGGTTCAGTGATACGACCGTATGGACTCCATACGGCTTGGTCAGATTGGCCATCGCGCGCATCATCGGCACCGGGCCTACCGCGTAAACCACATTGACACCGCCGGCTTCCAGTTGTTCCTTCACCGCATCTGTCACAAAACCTTTTCTTCCATAGCTGCCGTCATCGGTGCAGACGACCACCTGTCCGTAGCGTTTCAGCTCCGCCTCGAAGAAGACCCACGGCTTGGAGCGTCCGCCAATGACAGAAACCACGTTGACTCCCTTGGCATGAAGCGCCTGCGCGATCGGATGCACCACACCGGTACCTACACCGCCGCCCACGCAAACTGCCTTGGCACCGGCTTCGGCCAGCTCGGTCGGTCTGCCCAGCGGACCGGAGATATCCCGGATGAACTCACCGGGTTTCAGCTCCACCAACTGACGTGTGGACTTGCCGATGGCCTGGATCACCAGCGTGATCCATCCTTCAGTGGGGCTCGCATCCGCCACCGTCAACGGGATGCGTTCGCTGTTCTCATCTCTGCATACGATGACAAACTGTCCCGCGCGGCGTACCTGCGCAATGCGGGGCGCCATTACATCCAAACGCCACACATTGGGACTCAACTGTGTATTTGCTATGACTTTAAACATTATAATCGCTTAACTATTTTTCTGAGGGGGGAATCTGTCCCCCGGCACTGTTTTAAGACAGGCTTTTCCCAAAGACAATCAAAAAGATAGATTATCCCGGGGAAGAAGCTATTTTTTTATCAGCTCTTCGGCGGTCGTCACACGCCTCTGGATCCGTTCCATCACCGCGCGGCCGCGGTTGATCGCGTTTTTCTTGGTCTGGGTCCGGAATCGTTTCAGCACGACCGTGACCGCTCCCATCGGCTCGCCATTCTGATCCAGCAGCGGCATGGAGATCGTCCAGGATTTACGGGTCTCTCCCGTATATAAAGCGTTATCGCGAATGCACCCTTTAGCACCTTCGGTGATCGGTTTGCCGATGTCCTCCGGGTTCTTGGCAGCCACCACGACATATTCCTCACTGCCCTCCGGCTTGGCATACAGCTTCAGATCCTCCAGCTTGTCGAAGCGTTTCAAGGCTTCGCGCACAGCCACTTCAGCCATCATCTCGCGCGGGGTGAAATCAACGTGGATATCCCGGAAGTAGCTGATCGAGTCCGACTTCGTCCACAAAGCGATAAGACCCTTGTTATAAGAAAGATCGGTCAATTCCGGAATGATGATGGTCTCGTCCAGCGAGCAGCGGATCTTATTGCCGCGGCATTCCACCTTCAGATCGTGCCATTCATTAGATGAGATCGTGGCCGAAACACCGATCGAGGGCATACGCACTCCGTCCACGTACTTGAAAAAGCGGAACGTATCCCCTTTGGCACTGGCGCGGACGACATAGTAATTTTTCTCATCCTGGATGCGGAAGGCCAGACCGGCCATCTGCTCCATCTCGCCATCCACCATCTTGATCTTCAGGGTAGCGGTAAAATCGCCAAAGACCTCGTTTTCATAGACCAGCATGGGGAAACATTCATCCACCTTAGCCCCGGCCGTCTGCGCGATGACCGGCTGCTTGCTGTTGGACTTGGCATCCGGGGTCACCGCCGGAAAGAACGAGGGTGCGTCATCCATAACGACTTTCCATCCGCCCGGTTTGCCGGCATCTTTCCCGGCCGCCTTCGCCGTAAATCCCTCCGGCAATATGTAAGCGTTTGTCAGAGAAGAATTGGAGAAGTTCACCTGGAACTCTGCCGCTTCACCTGTGGAAACCACCACCGCGGTCAGCAGACATCCTAATAAAGCGGTGAAAAACTTTGTCATTTTGAATGATGCGGTCACTTTTCAAAAACTATTTCACTTCGATCTTGCGGTAAACCTCCGCGCTGCTTTTGGGGAATTTCGGGAAATCCAGCCCCTGCGGCTCGCGCTCTATGTACTTATACAGTTCGGTCGTCTTATTCTGAGTCATGCCGCCCGTCTGCAGGAAGAACCGCTGATCCTTCACCCCGGCATCTATATTCACTGACAGATTGTTATCCGCGGTGAACTGCGCCTTGGTCAGACCGTACCAGTGGCCGTCCTTGTCCATGACCCAGCCGTTGCCGTAATTGGCGCGGCGTATCAGCTTGGCCGAAGTCCCGTTGCGCAGAAAATCCTCGATAAAGGAATAAAAGCCGTTCATATACTTGCCCCCGGTGATCGTGGAGAACGTCACCAGCTTTTTCCAGGCCTTATCCTCCGGCTTATAGAACCAGCCCGTGTACTCGGTGCGCTTGCCGTTGACGATGGCACTCACACAGAAGCGGTAGGTTTCCCCCACTTTCCAGTCATAATCCAGAAAAGACTGACCGCCGGTGCCTTCATTGCCGAAACGTGCCACACGCACATCATCGGCCTTATAGAGCAGCTTCACACGCTGTTCCTCTTTCACCGAATCGGGATCATCCTGCTGACCCGGATCCCACACACTGAACAGGATCACCTTCTTGCCGTCGTACAGCTCCTGGATGCCGAAGTATCCCATACTGAACCCGTTGACCATGAAATAAGTGCCCGGCTCGGACTTCTCCACCGTCACCTCATTATAAAACGCGATCGAATCCGGTGCGGGATAAAACAAATGCACACTGCGGCAGGCTTTGACTTCCGGCGACTCATCCGCCTGGACGGCCACCGCGGCATACAGCGACACACACAAGGCCGCTGCTATCGAAAATACTTTTTTCATCATAATATTCAGCAATTAAAATTTTTGCGCCAGTTTTTCCAGTGTGGAGGTCGTGGACAGACCCGGCACGCCCGGCGGCAGCACGATGCGGATCCCGGCGCTTTCCATAAAACGGCGTTCCTCCTGCACGATCGTCTCCAGGGTATAATCCCCGCCTTTGACGTACACATCCGGCATCACTTCCCGCAGAAAACCCATCGCGCCGATCCCCTCAAAAATACAGACCGCGTCCACCGATTCCAGCGCCGCCAGCACACGCGCCCGGTTCTCCTGGGTATTCACGGGACGACCCGGCCCCTTGATGGCACGGACAGAAGCATCGCTGTCCACACCCACCAGAAGCAGATCGGCTTCCTTCCGGGCGTTCTCCAGATAGACCACGTGGCCCGCGTGCAGGATATCGAAACAGCCATTCGTCACGGCCAGCTTCAGCCCGCGCTCGCGAACTCCTTCACGCCAAGCCTTTAATTCGGTCCAAGGGATGATTTTCTCCGCGCTCCCCACAGACCCAATTTTACCCTTTCCCACTTCCCTTTGCAAGATTTCTGAAAACCCGCAGGGTAATATGATAATAGCCGGGGGTGAGCGCAGCGTAACCCCCGGTAACGGCACCCCTAACCTCCTTACCCTGATGGGGTGACCGGAAAGAAACACAGATATTGATAACGGAGAACAAATGATGTAAGATTAACTCGATGTGGATGAAAGCTCGGTGCTTGAGTCTTTGTTTTCATCGTCATTCCTTTCCTGGGAACATTGAAGCCAATTTCAAAATGATTGGAAATAAATGAATACCTAAAGGAAAGGTGGTGACAAAAAAAGATGATTACAAACGATTATAGTGCATACGCTGCAATCATCCTAATTATCAGTTTAATACTGATAGTTAGACGGTATTAATAGTCCGTCCATCCGTGCAGGGTGTTAGCGCACCTTGCACGCTTTTAATTTACCTCATACCTATCCCTTTTGCAAATAAAATATTTGTGAACCGAACAGAATGCAGACATACAGACGCGCGCGCCGAACGTCAGCCTCGCACCGAATGTCGGCCTTACAATAATAAATGATTCCACAACAAATAATTATCTGTGTTTATCCGTCTCCATCCGTGGTTCTTTTAATTCCCTCCGGTGTCTCAAAATAATGTCTGGACACAAAATACATTCCAAGGTAACCTCTTCTTACTCTACGCGGCCGGCTATGAGTAATAAAAATTTCCATAAACAACAGACAGAAAATACTGTTCGTCCGCATCCGGAAAACAGCTTCTTCGGGCTGAACATCCCGAAGGCGTTCAGACCGTGGCTGATCCTGCTGATCGTCCTGCTGGCGCTGGGCGGCACCTGGTATGCCACCAACCGTCAGAACAGTTCCAAGGCCAAGCTCTTCAGCGCCAGACCGTCAGCCGCCGAAGTCCCTTCGCAAACGGCAAATCCGGCTCCGGCAGCAGTCCCGGAATCCGCCGCAACAGAGGAAACCGCGCCCTCTCGGGAGCTGGAATCGAACGTCTTTGAACCGGGCTCGGCTTCCTATTACCTGAACGAAGCGGTCATCTTCTACCGTCAGGGCAAGTATGAAAACGCCCTGGAGAATCTGGTCACTGCCCAGAGCAAGGAACCCAATGACCCGGAGATCCATTTCAACCTGGGCGCGACGCTGAACAAACTGGGCCGGGTGAACGATGCCATCGAAGCCTATCAACGCGCACTGGAGCTTTCGCCCGATTATGACGAGGCTCATAACAACCTGGGGCGCATCCTGATGAACAAAGGTGAGCTGGATCTGGCCGAAACCCATTTCAAAGATGCCCTCAAGATCAATCCCCGCAATTACAATGCCCATAACAATTATGGGATCATCTTCATCCGCCGGAAGATGCCCGCGGAGGCCGAAAAACACTTTCTGGAAGCTGTCTCGATCGATCCGGATTACATCGAGGCTTATGTGAATCTGGGCTATCTTTACACCAGCGCCGACCGTATGGAACAGGCCCGCGCCGCTTTCAATAACGCCCTGCGCGTTGACCCGGATTTTCAGCCTGCCATTGAAGGACTTCAGCGGCTGGAATCTATCGGGACCACTCCGCCCATGCTCCTGAGACCGAGGGAGTGATCTTTACCAATTTTTTCTCAAATGGAATCAGATACGAAAGGTAAGTTTACCAAAGTTTACGACATCCGTTCCTCCGAAATGGGGCCGGATTACCGTCTCAAGAATGAATCAGCCGCACGCTATTTTCAAGAATGCTTTGCCCAGTACTGCACCAGCAAGCATCTGGCGGCCTTCCACATCAGCAAAGACCATCTGAAGTGGATCATCACCGAAATGAACATCGAATTTCTGGATCAGATGCCCCGCTGGAGTGAAAACGTGCTGGTGGAAGTCTGGCTCTCCGAAGTCAAGCGGTACCGGCTCTATGTGGATTTCCGGCTGCTTTACCAGGACAAGGTCATCACGCGCGGCGACAGCAGCTGGTATATCCTCAACTCAGAAACGGGCCGTCCCGCCAATGTCAGCGATATCGCCTCCCGGTTTGAGCTGCTGCCCGAACTGACTCTGGGCTCCCGTCAGAAGAACTCATTCGCGCCGGAGGAAGGAAGCCCGGCGGAACCTTTCGGGGAACAGCATCACAAGGTGACCTTCTTCGACCTGGATTTCAACTACCACGTCAATAACCTCTGCTACACGGCGATCGCTTTCAATCCGCTCCCGGTGGAATTCCTGAATAAAAACATCCTCAGCTCCTACAGTGTCAAATATATCCGGGAAACTTTCCTGAATGATGAACTATACTGCCGGGTGCAGCGTCAGGGCGACACGCTCTTCCATCAGCTTTACAATAAGAAAGATGATGCCGAGGTCTGTCTGCTGAAATCAAACTGGATCCCCCGTCAGTCCGAAACCACGACATAGAACGACTGTCTCCCCGAAGGAACGATCTTCCGCGGAGAAACAGCCCCCGGCACCGGAGTCAGCGCTCTGCCGGGATGGTCCCATTCGTAAAGAGTCCCACCTGTCCAGGTCAGGATC